>NZ_JAHKKC010000023.1:0-59561 GCF_020496585.1 Alcaligenes sp. 13f | reverse complement strand
TGCCGGTGCTGCGCACCGGTGCCCTGGTCAGGCTTGCTATTCGGGCGCATCCTGAACTCGCGAAAGTGCCTTGTCCCCCGGACAAGGCACAAGCATTTCGCTCAAACAACAGGACGCTTGAACCCCGAATAGCAAGCCCGCCTGCGGCAAGAAGCCTGAATCGCCCAGAGGACGGCCCCCCGGCCCAGACCGGCTCACAATGACTATCAATATGAGACTTCCGTTCTTTTGGGATCTGGCTATATGTGGTTTTTTCTGTTGCCGTAGGTGCGCAGGGGGCTTGAGGGGGAGGGGCGAGGTTTATTGGCTAATCGTCGTTTTCAACAGTTGGCGGTGAGGGTGAGGGATAGAGAAATCGGGACCAACTGCTAGTTATCGAGTGCCTGGTGCTTCATTGGAGCATGAATCTTGTTGAGGATCTCCTGGCGCACCAAGCTGTAGTTTGTAATCTGTAGCATGTAGCTTGTCTTTGAAGCCAAAGCGCCTGTCACCATGGTTGTTGTTCAGGTAAACGTAGTTACAGCGAGAGACGAGGCCAGTACCGACATTGACGAAGACAGGTTCGTACGTCATCAGACGTAGTGTCATTGATTCCGTGTTCAAGGCGAGTCGAACATCAGCGATTAGCCATTAGCCATCAGCACTCAGTAAACAATAAGCAGCAATCAGTTGCCGCATAAGGATTGTTTTTGCAAATAATCGCTGAGAGCTGTTTCGGTCCTGCTGGGGTGTTGGGGCGATTCAGAGTACTGGCCGCAGGCGAGGGCTCGATCGGGGGTACAAGCATCCTGCTGTTTGAGCCGGACGCTTGTACTTGGTCCGGGGGACCAAGTACCCGGCGAGTTCAGGATGCGCCCCGATCGAGTTCTCGACAAGGGTACCGGCGCGCAGCGCTGGCCAGTGCTCAGCCCCGACACCCTAGCAGGACCGAAACAGCGCCTTCCCAGAGACTAATTAGGCAAAAACAATCTCTAATTGCGAGCGAAGAGCCGAAAGACCCTACAAAGCCACCAAGCGCTTCAAATCCAACAAGGTGAAATGCCCATGATCCAGCCACCCGCCGGTATCAATGAAAAACACATTCCCTAATTGCCGCATCTTGTGCGTCGTCTGATGCCCATGCACCAAAGCCCGAAGACCCTCTACCATGCCATCGTAGCCAGTCACATAGCGATCCCTGGACCACATACAGACATAGCGGTCATTGGCATCAAAACCCTCGGTATGAATGTGCTGCCAATTATCGTAGGGAAAGTCGGCATGAACCATACCCACCAGTCCCAAGGGCGTTTCTATTTCCATCGCCAAAGGCAGGGCTTGCAGACGTTGAGCGATCAGTGCCTGCTCGTCCGAGGTGCAATCGTCCAGCCATAGCCCACCATGCACGCGATGATCTACTTCCTGAATAGGCTGCCCAATCGCCCGCCGCCAGGTCAGCTGCTCGTGATTGCCACAAATCGCATGAAACCAGGGCAGGTCCAGCCACTCCAGAACATGATGCGACTCCGGACCACGATCCACCAGATCGCCCACCGAAAAAAGGCGGTCCTTGGACGGATCAAAACGAATCCGCTTTAAAGACGTTTTCAGCTTGGAGAAGCAACCGTGAATATCGCCAACCGCAATATCGCGTCCCAAGGTGTTCTGGCTGAAGTGTGCTACCTGCATGATGATGAAACCCGGACTAGATGAAACGTGCTCATCACGGTACTCAGAGCAGCAGGCCGAGTCAAGAAAGACGCGGCCTGCCGCTGCACTCAGCCAGAAGAGACTATACGTGTCAGGCAAGACAGCCTCATGTCCGGCAACAAGATTACCAATATAAATTCATGTTCAACATCACTTCCCGTTCCATGCCCCGGAACTGGCCGGTGTAATACTTCTTGTTGAACACATTGTTGACGTTCAGGGCTACCCGATAACGGGAGGTCTCATACGCCACCGCCATATCTGCCAAGGTAAAAGAAGGGTTGTAGTTCAGGCTGCCATCCGGCCGTACATCATTGGGCGACTTGCCCCGATACCGTACACCGGCCCCCAGCATCAAGCCCTGAATTTGCTGGGGCCGATAGTCCAGCCACAGACTGGCGGTCTGACGTGCGGTTTGCAACGTCTGCCGATCAATTTCTGCCGGGCGCTCGCTTTGCGTAGTCCGTGGATCCAGATAGGTATAGCCCGCCATCAGGTTGAGCTGAGAGCTAATGGGCAGCTTGGCTTCCAGCTCGATACCCGTGGATCGTACTTCTCCTGTCTGGACGCTGAAACGCGGGAAGTTCGGATCGGGCGTGGTGACATTGGTCTGGCGCAGATCAAACACCGCAGCGGTAATCAGGGCATCGGTTCCCGGTGGCTGATACTTCACTCCGGCTTCGTATTGCTTGCCCTCGCGCGGCTTGAATGCCGTGCCATCGGCGGCCCGCCCTGTTGTGGGGTCAAAGGCGGTGGAATAGCTGATGTATGGAGCCACACCATTGTCAAACAGGTACAGCAAGCCCGCGCTGCCGGTGGTGGCGCGGTCCGTCATGCGCGGCTGCGTCGCACTGCTTTGTACGGTGCGAGCAGTGTCGTGACGCAAGCTGACATTGGCAACCCACTGGTCCCATTTCAGCTGGTTCAGCATGTAAATCCCGGTTTGCTTCAGATCGCGCTCGGAGTAATCCAGTTCGGGCGGTGTGATGGACAGCCCGTATACCGGGTCGAGCATGTCCAGGTCAGGTACGTTCCAGCCAAAGCCCAAACCGTCGTTTTCTTTGTAGCGCAGATAGTCCACACCAAATTCCAGGGTGTGCTCCAACGGCCCCCAGTTAAAGTCCTTGCCGACACGGCTATCTACCGTGAAGGTGCGGCCTTTGGTTTCCTGGGCCAGGCTGGCGCGGGAGACGCTGCGCTGGTCGGCCAGAACGGCCATGGCGTAGATATGGCGGTAATCAATGTCGATTTCCGAATAACGCAGGTTCTGACGCAAGCGCCAGCCGCTTTCGGTGTCATGCTCCAGAGCATAGCCAATGGCTTTGGTGTCGCGATTGAAGTAGTCAAACGCCGGGTCCCCGGCGGTGCGTTTGAGCGGCAGGTCAGTGACTTCGGGGTAATAAAACAGATTGGGCCACCAGGACTTGGGAGTGCCTCGTTCACGCGAATACGAACCCAACAGTGTCAGGCTGGTCCGGTCCGACAGTTTCCAAAGCAGGGCGGGGGACATCGAGACACGATCGTCGCGCGAGTCTATGGTGCGTCCATGGCTTTTGCGCCCGGACAGATTCAGGCGATACAGCAGGGATTGATCGTCGTTCAAGGCTCCACCAATATCCGCCGTTACCTGACGGCGCTGGTAGCTGCCATAGCCCAGTCCCAGACTGTTCACGTGATCGGCTGTGGGGCGCTTGGACACCACGTTGACCACGCCGCCGGGGCGTCCCTGTCCATACAGGACCGAGGCCGGGCCTTTCAGCACTTCGATGCTGTCCAGGCTGTCCATATCATCGTTCCAGGACCCGTAGGTGCCTGCCGAGAGCTGTTTCAAGCCATCTTTGTAGTAGGCACTGCCGTCACTAAAGCCACGTATCACCGCGCCACTCATGCGCAGGTCGCCCGAGCCGGACACGTCAGTCTGAACGCCAGGGGTGTAAGCCAGGGCGCGTTCAATGCTTTGCGGGGCCAGAATCTTTAACTGCTTTTGCGTGACGATGGAGACCGAACGCGGGGTTTCGATCAAGGGCACGTCCAGCTTGCCACCGCGGCTGTTTAGTGCGACGTAGCTGTCAGCGGTGTCTGTGGGGGCGCGGCGTATCGTGACTGGCGTCAATTGAGTCACACCGGCTGACAAGGTGATCGTGTTGCCGTCTCGGGTGTAGTTGATGCCACTACCGTCCAGCAATTGACGCAAAGCTTGCTCAGGTGCCAGATGACCCGAGACCGAGGGGGCTTGGCGTCCGGCAACTACATCCTGAGAGAAAAAAATCTGCAAAGAGGTCTGTTCGCCCAGTTTCAGCAGGGCATCGCCCAAGGGCTGGGCAGGGATTTGAATAGAGGCAGTTTGTTGGGCCTGCGCAGCAGAAGGGGCCAGGCTGAAGGCCAAACTCAGGCTTAAGGTCAAGGCACTCAAGTTCGCCTGCAAAAGGGGCGAGTGGCGACGACGTGGGGTAAAGGGGCTCACGATCCTACGTTTTCCAATGAAAATACATCTCGCGCGATAGACGCGCCCAGCCTTTGGCCAAAGGGACTCAGGGGGCTGCCCTCCGGGGGATAGCCTCCTTCACCTACCTAGACGCACAAGGTGCTCAATCACCGGAATGAGAATCATGATTATTTTGTAACAGGCCCAGGAAGCTCTGTTTTTAGCGCGCCACAATGTGCGTCACACCTGACGCATCTCTCTGAACCTGGACTGGGGCAATGGCAGGTAAGGCCTTGAGGACAGTCTCGGGTTGGTCGACATCGAAAATGCCGGAGATACGGTGCTGGCGCAGGGCGGGGGCGTCCAGCGTCAAGGGCTGGGGCAGGTAGCGAGCCATTTCCTGTACCAGCACTTCCAAAGGCGTGTTCTTGAAAATGATCTTGCCGCGTTGCCAGGCTGTCAGGCTTTCCACATCGGCTGTGTGTACCGGGCCGGGCTCCGCACCTTGGCGCAACAGCACTTGTTGCTGCGCTCCCAAGAGGCGTTCCTGGCGACGCCACCAAGGACCGGATTCCACTTTGACCGAGCCGGACTGAACGCTGACTTGCAGGCTGTCTCCCAGCCGTCGCACATTGAAGCGGGTGCCGGTGACGGTTACGGTGCCCAAGTCGGTGCGCACAATAAAGGGCAGGGTTTGGTAGTGTTGGACGGCAAAAAAAGCTTCACCCTGGAGCAGTTCGATTTCCCGTTTGGAGGCAGATAAACGAGCCTGGGCGATGGTGTCGGTATTCAAGTCCACAACAGAGCCATCGGGCAAGGTGATTTGCTGACGCTCGCCTTTGGCAGTGAGCAACTGTACCGTTTCTTCTACCGGGTTCAACCAGCCTGACTGATGGATGGCTCCTGCCGAGAGGGCCAGCATGCCAAGCGCGCCCAAACCCAGTGTCAGATAACGGCGCTTGGGGGATGGCACACGACCAGGGGCGTGGGGCAGCAGTCTGCGCAGGCGTTCTTCCGGGACGGCCTGGCTGGCGCGCCACAGGTACTCCACCTCGCGGTAGCGGCGCGCGTTGTCAGGATCAGCGTCCCGCCAGACTTGGAAGGCGTGGTGGTCCTGCTCGCTGGCTTCCCCCGATTGCAGTCGGGCGAACCAATGAGCGGCATCGCTGGGGTGATCCAGTTCGTCGGAGGAAGAGGGGTGGGTCATGGCGCGGGCTTTGTGTACGACATGGCGTCAGTCAGGTACGTAATGGTGCAGCCGTTCATGGATGTGACGCAAGGCACGAGTCATGTATTTTTCCACCATGCTGCGGGAAAGGGCCATGTCCTGGGCAATTTCGGTATGGGTCCAGCCCTCCAGTCGATGCTTGATATAGACCTCTCGGCATTTTGGGGGCAAGTCGGCCAGCGCGTTCACCAGCGCGTCGGCTAATTGCTCAAACTGGGCGTGGCTGTCAGCCCCGGCCTGGCGCGGATGCTCGGTATCGCTTAGCTCGTCCAAGGGTAAGACAGTCAGGACGGTTTGATGGCGATGGCGGCTGATCAGACGGTTGTTGGTGCCTCGTGCCAGATAGGCACGTGGGTTGTCGATCAGGGTAGTGTTGTTTTCCAGCATGCCCACAACGGTGTCGTGCATGGCATCTTCCGCGTCTTCCCGGCTCTCGGCCTTGCGCCGCCATACGCCAAACAGCTCGCTATACGAGGCGAGCCAGGCTTTTATGGGACGTGAAGGGTGAGACATGGAGCGGCTTAGCGGAGCAGGCGGAAAAAAGAATAGTGAATAATAGCAATAATTCTCATTCAGGTTGTTCTTGTTCGGCCTGTCTGTGCAATTTCTTCTGACCGGAAGGGTCTTGGGGTCAAGCTGCCCGTACCAAGCGGCTTGGTCTAAAATCTTTCGATCCTTATATCTTCTACATCTGAATTCCGAGGTTTTCATGTCTCAAACCAGCACTCCCGTTGATCCGGACGGCCTGCTTGAATATTCGGTGGTCTACACCGACCGCGCCTTGAACCATATGTCCAAGACCTTCCAGGAAGTGATGCGTGAAATCTCTCGCACGCTCAAACAGGTCTATCAGGCACATTCGGCGATTGTTGTGCCGGGCAGTGGCTCGTTTGGCATGGAAGCGGTGGCCCGTCAGTTTGCAACGGACCGCAAGTGCATGGTGATACGCAATGGCTGGTTCAGCTACCGCTGGACTCAGATTTTTGACATGGGTTCCATCCCCGCCAGCACCACGGTTCTGAAAGCACGCCCGATTGAGGAAGGCAAGCAGGCCGCTTACGCACCGGCCCCTATCGAAGAAGTAGTTGCTGCGATTCAGGCTGAAAAACCGGCTTTGGTGTTTGCCCCGCACGTGGAAACAGCCTCCGGCATCATGTTGCCCGATGACTATATGCGTCAGGTCGCCGATGCCGTGCATGCGGTAGGCGGTCTGTTTGTGCTGGATTGCATTGCATCGGGCACCGTGTGGGTGGATATGAAGGATGTGGGTGTGGACGTGCTGATCAGCGCGCCGCAAAAGGGTTGGACTGGCTCGGCATGTTGCGGTCTGGTGATGTTAAGCGAGCGCGCTCGTCAGCACATTGAAACCACGACCAGCACCAGCTTTGCCTGCGATCTGCGCAAGTGGCTGCAGATCATGGAAACGTATGAGAGTGGGGCTCATGCCTACCATGCCACCTTGCCGACGGACTCCTTGAAGGTGCTGCAAGAGGCGATGGCCGAGACGGAAGCTCTGGGCTTTGACTGGATCCGCAATCGTCAGCTGGAGCTGGGCCGCAAGGTGCGTGCCTTGCTCAGCGAACATGGTTTCCGCAGCGTGGCGGCACCAGGTTTTGAAGCGCCGGGGGTGGTGGTGTGCTACACCACAGACGACGGCATCCATTCGGCAGCGAAGTTTGCCAAGGCTGGTTTGCAAGCCGCCTCGGGTGTGCCGTTGCAATGCGATGAACCTGCCGATTTCAAGACCTTCCGAATTGGTCTGTTTGGCCTGGACAAGCTGAACAATCTGGAACGCTCGGTGGAGCGTTTGGCCAAGGCGCTGGATGCGATTGAAGAGCAGTAAGTTGCTGCAGTAGCGGTTGCTACATGAGAAGGGAGCCTTGCATGGCTCCCTTTTTATTTTTGCTCCCAAGTAGAGTGTGGCTTGCTTCTTCTTTGCCTACTACTTAGTGGCATCCCCAGGGGTTTTGGGGGCTTGATTGAGTTCACCCATGGCAAAGGCCAGGTTTACAGAGCCGACCAAACCTGCAGTATGAGCCGTAGTCTGGGCTTCTTGTGCACCCAATAGACCGCTGTGCGCTTCGGTCAGCAAGGTCATGCCGGTCAGACCTTCCTTATAGGATTCCAGCGCACCTTGGTAAGTGATTTGTGCCGCCTCGACCAGGCTGGTGGCGGCTTGATGAGACTCCAGAGCAGCTCGCAGCGCGTCGGCAGCAATGATCATTTGCTTGTAGGCGTCTTGTTCGGTTTTGGCGACGCGTTCGCGCGCGGTGTCGGCACGCAACTGGGCTTCGCGTACTTGCTTGTTGCGTAGCCCAGCGTCGTAGATCGGGATATTCAGGGCCAGCACGGCGCCTCGGGAAGAGGATTGCGGGCTGACTTCGGGCAGGCTGCCTACACTTAATGAACCCATGCGTTTGGAGATAAAACCCATCAAGGCCAGCTTGGGCATGAAACTGGCTTCGGCTGAGTCTATGCCTGCCAGACTGGCCTGATGGGCGGCTTGCAGGGCCTGTACATCGGGCCGCTGGGCGATGGCTTTTTTTAGTGTGTCATTGCCAGGGATATCCAGATCCTTGGGCAGGGGACGGGTGGCGCTATCGGCGACTTTCAGCTCCGTTTCCGGGGACAGGCCAATTGCACCCAGCAACGTTTGATAAGACTGACGTGCCAGAGTGCTGGCATTCACATGGTGCAAACGTGCCTGGGCTTTCAGTTGTCGTGCCTGCGCGACTTCAATCTGGGTGCCCAGCCCATTGCGCTGCCGCTCCAGGGCGATATCTTCAATCAGTGCCGCATTTTTCAGCCCTTGGGCAGAGATTTGCTCGCGTTGGCGGGCCGAGTTGTAGTTGAAGTAGCTGATGGATACTTCCGCAATCACGGCTTGATGCACACCGCTGAAGGTAATCCGGCTGGCCATGGCCAGTTTGTCGGCCGCCTCTTGCAAGGCGGCGCGTTTGCCAAAGTCGAACAGCAGCCACTTCAAGGTCAGGGAAGGGACGGCGCCACTTAAATGGGTGTCGTAGTCCACATCGACTTCTCTGCCCAGAATGTGCACGCTGCTGTCGCGGTCGCTGCGCATATAGCCGCCCACCACGCTGGCGGAGATCAAGGGCAGGTAGGTGCTTTCCACCATACCGGCAGCTTCTGCGGCTTGTTGGGCCTCGCCCCAGGCAATGCGGGTGCTGGGGTTCAGGCGCTGGGCCAGGTCGATCAGTTCAGGCAGGCTGTATTCGTGATGGGCTTGCACGCGGGGCGCTGGCTGGTTTTGATCCGGGCCGCTGTAGTCGGCCAATGTCAGGCGAGGAGGTTCCGGCGCATCTTGCTCGGGCATGGCCTGGGCCATGGGTTTGTGATCAGGCGCCGCGCAGGCGGCCAGAGTCAGGGCGGCCGTCACAGCCAGAGTCAGACGCAATGCAGGAAAACAAGTCATAGACATAAATTCAGGAGGCAGCAGAATGAGTCAGCAGCGTAGCAGCATACTGCTGTCCGCCTTCAAGGACGAGTTGTACGGCCATGCAGACCAGCAAGAACCCCATGATGCGTGAAATGGCATCGACGCCGTTATGCCCGATCACACGCACGATGCTGAGCGAGGAGCGCAGGCAAATGAAAAAGATCAAACCAATCAGGATGGCCAGAATGATGGGCGTGGCCACCAGCACCCATTCCGCATAGTGCCCGCGCATGCCAGCCATTTTGGAGGAGGCACTGATAACCAGAGCCATAGTGCCGGGACCGACCGTGGAGGGCAGGGTCAGTGGAACGAAGGCGATATTGTTGTGGGCAGCGGTGTTCTGATCGGCTGCTTTGGAAACCACGTCGCTGACAGTGGGGGGAAACAGCATGCGAAAGCCGATATACGCCACGATCAGCCCGCCCCCGATGCGCATGTCCACCATGGAAATGCCCAGTGCCGAAGTAATCCACAAACCGGCGTAGTAGGTAATCAGCAAGGCAAGAATGACATACAGCGTTGCCTGACGCAGTTGCTGCTTCTTTTCTGCTGCGCTCAAGGTTTCGCCCAACGACAGGTACATCACCATTGAAGTCAGGGGATTGGCCAGGGGCAGCAAAAATGCCAGCCCCAGGCCGAGCAATTTGAATAACTGCATCACTTCGTTGGGCATGGGAGCTCCTTGATGAGGTTTCAGGCGGGCAGGGCGTTCTTGTAAATCTTGCCGTCCTTGATGATCAAGAGCAGGTTCTGTTCGGGCTGCTCCAGAAAGCTCAGGCTTTGTTCGGGTTCGCCATCAATCAACAGCAGATCGGCCAGGGCACCGGCTCGGATCACGCCCAGTTCGCCTTCGTACGGTTGGCGCAGGCCCGACAGTTGCAGCAGCCGGCCATTATCTCCGGTCGCCATTTTCAGCACCTTGAGTGGGCTGTAAAAACGGGTCAGCTTGGACAGCATGCGGCCATGGTGTGGTAGATGGGCGGGGGTGAACAGAATGTCCGTGCCCCAGGCGGTCTGGATCTGATATTTATCGGCCAGTTCGTAGGCACGTACGGTTCCTACGGCAACTTGTTGTTGCTTGGCCTTGCTGCGTGGGTCGTGCTGGACGTTGGCGTCTTCATCGGCCAAAAAGGGTTGCAGGCTCCACCACACGCCTTCGCCAGCCATCATGCGGGCGGTTTCTTCGTCGGCAAGTTGGCCGTGTTCGATGGATTTCACGCCTGCCTTGATCGCACGCTGGATACCACGAGCGCAGTACACGTGCACCATCACGTAGGTGCCCCAGTCGCTGGCGGCCCCCACCGCGGCACGCAGTTCGGCATCACTAAATTGCAGTCCTTCCAGTGGGTCGTACAAGGAGGTGACACCACCCCCGGCCATCAGCTTGATCTGGCTGGCGCCCAGCATCAGTTGCTCACGAACACGACGCAGGACTTGGTCGGCGCCATCGGCAATGCAGGTTACACCTGCTCGTTCGGTATGGCTTAGCTCGCCTTCTGCGCGTGGCACTTCGTAGCGCATACGAAAGTCTGCATGGCCGCCGGTTTGCGCAATCATGGCGCCGCTAGGATAGATGCGCGGGCCATGCAGCAAGCCCATATCAATACCGCGTTTCAAGGAGAAGCTGGGGCCACCGGCATCGCGCACGGTGGTAAAACCGCGCAGCAAGGTGCGCTCGGCTTCTTTGCTGGCAATCAAATGCAGGTCAGCCGGGTCGGCCATCATGGCGGTCATCTGGTCGACAGCGCACAAGAGGCTATGCCAGTGGGCGTCGATCAGGCCAGGCATCAAGACTTTGTTCTGGCAGTCCACGACGGTGGCGTCAGCCGGAATCTCGGCAACCGGCATGACGGCAGTGATGCGGCCCTGGTCAATCTGGACGGCTAGCCCGTTTTTCAGCTCTGTTGTTTCACCATCAAACAGGCGCAGATTGCTCAGGATCAGTTTGGGAGCCAGGGCGATGGGTTTCTGATCCAGGGCATTATTGGATTGGAAGGCCGGGCCTGCAGGGACCGCGCTGGGGGCGAAACTGGCTGATGCACTCAAGCGCTTGTGAATGAAGGGAATGGAGGGGTGGGCGCAAACACAGGCTGGCAAGCCGTGACGATAGGCTTGGCGTTGTTGGCGCAGGGCAGGGGACTGGCCCAGGTAGGAGTAAGTCTGCATGGCGTCCTAAAAAATCAACGATAAATGAAAGGAAGGCGGACTCAAGACATACGCAGTTCGATCAGATCCAGCAGGCGGACCCGTTCGCGAGCGATTTCATCGGATATCTGGTGTGTGCGAGCTAAGGTGTAAACGGCCTCACGCGCGGCGTGGATGGCCCGGATTTGCATGTCTTTTTCCAGTGCTTGTTCTGCCAGATCCGGCTCCAGTCCGTCGCCTTGATGGCTGTGAGCAATAGTGCCCAGGACGCGGTCGGCCATGGCCGTGTAACGCGCCCCTGAGGACTCGGGATTGTGCGCAATCAAGTCATTCAATGTCTGCGCCACCGACTGGGCGCTGGCGTGACGTACGGCTTGCTCGGCCCGTTCTTCCTGCTCCTGACGTCGACGCAGGGCAGGGAAGCTGACTCGTTTCATGATGGGTGGCAGGGCCAGGCTGGCCGTCAGCAGTGACACGATAATGACGACGGAGGCCAGGAAAATGGCCAGATCTCGGGCAGGAAAAGGACTGCCATCGGCAAGAGTGAGCGGCAAGGTCATGACACCGGCCAGGGTGACGGCACCTCGTACCCCGGCAATGGACAGCACCAGCACCAGGCGCGGGTTGGCTTGGGCGGTCTCAGCAGCATGATGCAAGCCCAGCAGGGACAGGCCGCGTCTTAGCCACAGGTACGCGTAAACGCATAGAAAGCGCAGCAAAATCAGGGTGGTACACATGGCGACCGCATAGACCAGCAGCCAGGCTGGATTATGGTGGCCGGTCTCCTGGACAACCTGTACCGCGCCGCGAAAGATAGCGGGTAGTTGCTCGCCCAGCAGGACGAACATCATGCCATTCAAACTAAGTTGCAAGGTGTCCCAGACGGTCTTGCGCTGCATACGGGTGGCCGCCAGTGCATTGCCCGAGAGCTCGGCGTAGCTCATGGTCACGCCTGCTGCGACAGCGGCCAGAATGCCAGAGGCCTCCATTTGTTCGGCCAGGAAGTAGGACGCAAAAGGCAGGAGCAGGCTGAACAGAACCTCTGGCCCTGGCTCTTCGCCCCAGCGGCGCACAAAGAGATTACGCAGAAAAAGCAGGGCACGCGTGGTCACTACGCCCACGACCAGGCCGGCCAGCGTTAGCCACAGGAAGTTCTGGCTGGCAGACGTGATGGAGAAAGAGCCGCCCAGGGCCAGGGCTACAGCAAGTCGAAACGCAACCAGACCGCTGGCATCGTTGAACAGGGATTCACCCTCCAGCAAGGCCTGCAGTCGTGGCGGCAGAGGCACGCGGCGGGTAATGGCCGAGACGGCAACTGGGTCAGTTGGCGAGACAATGGCGGCCAAGGCGAAGGCCACTGGCAAAGGCATGGCAGGAATGAGCCAGTGCAGCACGTGGCCTAATCCGAATACCGTTAAAAAGACCAGAATAAAAGCCAGAACCAGAATGCCAATTCGGTCCCGAATTAAACTTTCCTTGGAAATGCGCCAGCCATCCAGAAATAATAAGGGCGGCAGAAACAGATAAAAGAACAGATCCGGATTCAGGGTCATCCCATGATTGAACCAGCCGGCAATCAGAAAGCCCAGCAGAATCTGTACGAGAGGGGCAGGGATGGCAACAGGTATTATCTTGACCACGCTGTTGCTGATTAAAACGGCGGCCAGCATGCTTAAAGTCAGGTTTACGTCATCCATGGCAACTCTGTGTAAATAACCGAGGTTATTGAGACCCTATCAGAAAGATGTTTGTCACTATACTCGTGAAAATCATAGATACACAGTTGCTTAATCCGGCAGAGATATAAATGATGTCTTTGAAAGGGCTCAGGTACAATTCGTCGCAGCGATCAGGGCGCCATGCGCAGATCGGTTTAACAATAATCAGGGAGATGCCACGCATGCGTGCGCTACTAGCCGGTCTGGCTGTCTTGCCCTTGTTGGGGGGATGTTCTCTTGCCCCGTCGGTCTATGTGGCGGGTTCGTATTTCCCGGCCTGGCTGGTGTGTGTGCTGGGCGCCGTGCTGCTGACCTTGCTGATTCGTTGGGGGCTGATTCGTGCAGGTGTGGATGATGCCCTGCCCATGCGTTTGCCTGTCTATGCCTGCTTGACGCTGGCACTGACCTTTGCCGCACTTCTTCTTTTCTTCGAGTGACTGAGCCATGACCCAGGCACAGAAATCCTCCCCCCGTAAAGGCGCTGCCCGCCTGCTGAGCGTGCTGATTGTTGTCGCCGCCATTGTTTTGGCATGGTGGTATTTGCAGCGCTCTGCCAACAACCCTTTGTCCGAAGACGCGGTGATCGGTGCCGATGTGGTGCATATCTCCAGCTCCTTGCCTGGACACATTGAGCGCATGATGGTGCGTGACGGTCAGTTTGTCAGCCGCGATGAACTGCTCTTTACCGTAGACCCGGTGTTTTATCAGCTGCGTCTGGAACAGGCCCAAGCTGAACTGGCGCTGGCTCAGGCTACGCTGGACATGAAGCAACGGGCTGTGCGCGCAGAAGGGCATAACGCCGTTATTGCCGATGATCAGATTACCCGCGCTAAAACCAATTTGACGATGGCCACGCAAAGCCAGCGTCGCTTGGCGAATCTGGCGGCCAAGGGTTATGTCTCCCAACAGCAATTGGATGAAGCTAATACCTTGCTGCGTGATGCTCAAGTCACCTTGAAACAGGCAACAGAGCAATCCGGGGCCGCTCAGGCTCTGGTCGGCAATACGCAGGCAGAAGAAGCCATGGTGCAAGCGCGACAGGCAGGTTTGGCGATGGCCCAGCGTGATCTGGAACATACTCAGGTCAAGGCACCGCACAACGGTCGTATCGTGGGCTTGCGTATCGGCTCGGGAGAGCATCTGATGCCCGGCACGTCTGTCTTTACCTTGCTGGATACGGATTCCTGGTATGTCACGGGCATGTACCGTGAAACGGATCTGAAAGAGATCAAGCCTGGTGCCTGCGCCACGGTGTATGTGATGTCCGATCCTTCGCGCAAGCTCTCGGGCAAGGTAGAGGAAATTGGTTGGGGTGTCAGCAGTCAGGAGCAGATCAATCTGCCGCGCAGCCTGCCCTATATTCAGAAATCCATGAACTGGGTACGGGTAGCGCAACGCTTTCCGGTGCGTATCCGTCTGGATGCCCCGCCCGAGGACTTGATGCGCATGGGTGCCTCGGCCACCACCATTATTCATCGCGATGGCAACTGCTAAGACCGGCGTGTCGGGTCTGGCGCGGCTGGTCTGGCAAGACTTGCAGCCCACCCCCGGTCGTCTGGCGCAAAGCTGGCGCGTGGCGGTGCTGTGCGCCTTGATGGTGCTGCTGGCCATGAACTACGGTATTCCCGAGTCTGCCGTCAGCTGCTTTGTGATCTTCTTTGTGATGAAGTCCGATGCCGGCGAAAGCTCGGTACTGGCGCTGGCTCTGGTGGTGCTGGTGTCCATTGTGGTGCTGCTGATGGTGCCATTGATTCAGGTCACGATTCAGTATCCGGCCTGGCGTTTGCTGGCCATGGTGCTGACCTCCTTTGTGCTGTTGTTTCTCGGGGTAGCCAGCAAGCTGGGGCCTTTGGGCGGGATTATTGCCTTGGTCATCGCCTTTGTGCTGACCTTGTTGGGCTATGTGCCCTTTGGCGAGATTGCTACCCGTGCCGTGCTTTATGCCTGGTTAATGACCTGCGCCCCCATGGGCCTGGTGCTGATCTTCAATCTCTGTTTTGGTTTGTACCCGCACAAGGTGTTGCGCCGTGAACTGGCAGCGCGTTTGCGTTTGTCGGCCCAGGGTTTGATGGGGCAGGCAGATACGCAGGATTTGTGGGACGAACTGGCTTTGGGAGTCAGTGCACAACAGAAGCGACTGGGCTGGATACGGCTGTTTCACTTGCGGCCTGCACAAGAGCAGGCAGAACTGGATCAGGCCATCTTGAATACCTACCGAGCCTTGCTGGCGGTTGCCGTCTTGCGCGATCAGCATCTGGACAATGAGCAGGCCACAGCATTTGCCCAGATGTGCGAACGCAGCGCACAGGATATTGAACAAGGGCGTTTGCCGCAGATGAATGATCTGCCCGAGCTGTCAGCCTCCAGTTCTTTGGCCGAACAAGATTTGCGCGATGCCTTGCTGGCCTTGTCGGGGGCGGTGTCTATTGGCAAAGCGGATCCGGAACATGGCTCCTTCATGGTGCCCGACGCCTTTAGTAATCCGGTTTATCAGCACCATGCCTTGAAGGCGACGGCAGCTGCAGTGCTTTGTTATCTGATCTATAGCGCGGCAGACTGGCAGGGCATTCATACTGCCATGATTACCTGCTACGTGGCCGCTTTGGGCTCTACCGGGGAAACCGTACACAAGCTGACCTTGCGGATTGTGGGCTGTTTGCTGGGGGCGGCGCTGGGCTTTATCACCATCTTGTTTGTGATGCCGCATCTGCTGGATATTGGCGGCTTGATGGTCGTGGTATTTCTGGTGTCCCTGTTAGGGGCCTGGGTATTTTATGGCCCGGAACGTATCTCGTATGCCGGCATTCAAATTGCCTTTGCCTTTTATCTGGTGACCTTGCAGGGCTTTGGTCCCAGCTTTGACCTGGATTCGGCCCGTGATCGGGTGATCGGTATTTTGCTGGGCAATGCGGTGATGTACGTGATGTTTACCCAGATCTGGCCTGTCAGCATTGCAGGTTCGGTACGTCAGCGTTTGGCCACGGCTTCTGACAGTTTGAGCGGCCTGGGCAGCTTATGGCAGGAACGTCCCGCCCAGGCGGTGCAACAGTCAGCCAGCGTCGCGCAGGAGCTGTCGGCGGCCAAATATGGATTGGCTCTGATGCACTTGGAACCAGAGCGTTTGCGACCCGACCAGCAGCAGGCCCAGGATATGCAACGTCAATGGCAGCAGTTGCGCCAGCAGTTCATCGGCCAAGCCTATATGCCTGTATCTCGCCACCGAAGCGATTGATAACCCTCATTACCTAGAGGTGATTTTCCCGTCCTTGACGGCTCGTAGAATGGGCCTCACTTCCCATTATCGGGATCAAAAGAAGCGCCGCAAAGGCCTCGGTTCGGTCGGAGACACCCCCGCATACCTACTTCTTTCTGCCTATGTCTGCACCTTGTTGCGGGCAGGGCAGGACTCGTCTTTGCTCGGCGTTTTCTTTGATTCAGCGTGTGAGAAGTCTCTTGCCCCCTTTGGGGCTGGAACTGTCCATTACTGATTCCTGATGACGGCAACGTACCGTTTCAGACATCACAATACTGATAAAGGAGCATGAAGTATGGCTGAGCAAGAATCCGCATTGCGGCCAGGGCAGGAGGCCCTGGTCCCTCCGGTTGCTGGCGGTTGGTTGCAGAAACATTTTGCCTATACAGAGCGCGGCAGTTCTCTGCGTCAGGAGGTCTTGGCAGGGCTGACGACATTCCTGGCAATGGTTTATTCCGTATTTGTCGTACCGTCCATGCTGGGCAAGGCGGGCTTTGATACCTCGTCGGTCTTTGTGGCCGTGTGTCTGACCAGCGCTTTTGGCTCCCTGCTGATGGGGCTGTGGGCGAATCTGCCCATTGCGGTGGGCTGTGCCTTGTCCTTGACTGCGTTCTTGGCTTTTGACTTGGTGCTGGGTCAGCAACTCAGCCCGGCCGTCGCCCTGGGTGCCGTGTTCCTGATGGGCCTGATCTTTACCCTGATTTCCGCCACCGGGATTCGTACCTGGATTCTGCGCAATTTGCCCCTGGGCATCGCGCATGGCACGGGTATCGGAATTGGCCTGTTCTTGCTGATGATCGCCTCCAACGAGGTAGGTCTGGTGACCCGTAATACGGGCGCAGGTCTGCCGGTTGCCCTGGGGGACGTCACGTCCATGCCGGTCTGGCTGAGTGTGCTGGGTCTGGCAGCAATTTTTGGCCTGGAGCGCCGTCGTGTCACGGGCGGTATCTTGCTGGTGATCTTGGGTCTGTCGGCGGTAGGCCTGATCTTCGATCCCAATGTGCGCTTTGCTGGCCTGTTTGCCATGCCTAGCTTGCTGGGCGAGAACTCCTTGATCGGTGCCATGGACATAGGCGGGGCCTTGAATGCGGTCGTCCTGCCCAGTGTGCTGGCTCTGGTGATGACAGCCGTGTTTGATGCGACCGGCACGATTCGTGCGGTCGCGGGCAATGCCGGGCAATTGGACAAGGATGGTCAGATCATCAATGGCAGCCGCGCCCTGACGACGGACTCGCTCAGCTCTTTGGTGTCTGCCAGCTTGGGGGCTTCGCCTGCCGCCGCCTACATTGAATCTGCTGCCGGCACAGCCGCCGGGGGACGTACCGGTCTGACCGCGGTGGTGGTTGGCCTGGGTTTCCTGATGCTGATCTTCCTGTCGCCTTTGGCCGGTCTGGTGCCTTCCTATGCGACTGCGCCTGCCTTGATGTATGTGGGCTTGCTGATGCTGGGCGGCGTGCGTCATCTGAATACCGAAGATACGGTCGACACCATGGCGGGTCTGGTGTGCGCCGTGTTTATCGTGCTGACCGTCAATATCGTCACAGGCATCATGCTGGGCTTTTGCACGCTGGTGCTGGGTCGCCTGTTCTCGGGTGAACTGCGTCGTCTGAATGTGGGCACGGTTCTGATTGCCATTGCCCTGGTTGTTTTCTACCTGGGTGGCTGGGCCTTATAAAGCAGGGCTTGGGAAGGGCTGGTGTTCCCCTTTACACTAGCCCTTTTTCTGAAAACCAAAGGGGTACCTGTGCTGGTCGCATTTGATTTTGATGGCACGATTACAGACCGGGACAGCTTGCAGGACTTCATACGTCGCATGCGAGGCTGGCCGGTCTGTATTCGTGCCTATTTAGCTTGCGTGCCTCGCGTCCTGGTCTGGGATCGCGGTCCGCAGCGTCGTCAGGCGATCAAGCATCGTTTTCTACGCAGTGCCTTGGGTGGTTTGAGCCGGGAGCAGGTTCAGGCTTTAGCCGACACCTATGTGCGGGACTATGTGCCGCAGATTGTCCGCCCGGAAATGATGGAACGAGTCCGTGCCCATCGAGAGCGGGGAGATACGGTGGTGCTGGTCAGTGCCTCGCCGTCCATTTATTTACAGCCCTGGGCGCAAGCACAGGGAATGGCTCAGGTGCTGGCGACAGAGTTGGCCTTTGATGATCAACAAGGTTGTGTGGGCATGGCCAGCGCCAATTGCTGGGGGCAGGAGAAGGTGAATCGCTTGCAGGCGTGGCTGGGCGATAAACCCGTGGAGCTGGATATGGCCTATGGTGATAGCCCCGGTGATGCGCAGATGCTGGCCCATACGCGTCAGCCCTGGCTGCGGGGAAGGGATGCCGCTCTGCCAGCGCTGGAAGTCCGATAGTCGATTGTAGGGTTTGCTTTGTACCGCTTGAGTTGCAGGCTTGGCAGCCTGGTGGCAGATCTACAGTCCAGGGCGGGAGATCAAGATAGCAAAATGCCCGACCAGAAGCAGATTCTGGTCGGGCATTTTTTCGGAGTGATTTGCAGTGATTTAGTCAGCGGAGATCAATCCCGACGCAGGGGTTTGATCCTGGCCGCTGGTTTAGTTCTGATTGCGCTTGATTGCCATACCAATCAACAAGCTGGCCCAACCTTGGGTCAGCAAATCAATACCCAGAATCAGGCCCAGAATCCATACGCTATTGCCGGGCCAGCCTGCGGCAATGATCAAACCGGCTGCCAGTGTAATCAGGCCGGAAAAAGCCATCCAGCCGCCACCTGCCTGGGCCCGGTTCTGAAACCAGATCCAGAGTCGGAATGCGCCGGAAGCAATCAGGAAGGCGCCAAAAATCAGGGTCAGGACGGTGGCACCTACCAAGGGGTTGCTGATGGCGATCAAACCGGCGAACAAGTACAAAATGCCGCTCAAGCTCCAGAACAGAAAGCCGCGCCAGCCTTTGGAACTCCATGCATGAGCCAGATGCAGCACGCCGCCTATGGTCATCAGGATGCCGACGTACACCACGCTGGCAACCGTGGCACCAACCACGTAGATCAAGGCGATCAGACCCAGAATAATCAGGGCGATGCCCAGACCAATAAACCATCCTGGTTTCAAGGGCAGTTGACGTAGCAACTCAGAGCGATTGTTGTCATGTGGACTTAGAGCCATCTATGTACTCCTTGCAAGGTTAAACCGACGCTACGGTCTTAACTTTACTCCAGACCCGGGCAAGGGCCTAGTGATATGCAAAGAGCCTGCTGCAGAAACACGAAGGCCCTACCGTTGCGGTAGGGCCTATGGGCCGCTCTGGCGGCGGTGAACTGTCATGATGACAGTTTGGGAAAGCTGTGTTTCAGACAGCTTACTGACACTATGTCAGTGGTTTCAATGTACGTTAGCTAATCAAAACCAGCCAATTATGGAAAACCCGGAAGTCTGAAACAAAGCCCTTCAAACCGGTAAAACAGGCGGTTTGAAGGGGTGAGAACAGGGCCTTAGTGGCCGTGTGCGCCCTGGTGACCCTGGCCAGCCTTGGTGTTCAAGGCACGGACCGGAGCGCTGATTTTCAGCTCTTCCTTTTGACCGGCGGCATTCTGGATTTCCAGGGTGAGATCCACGGAACTGCCCGCCTCAACCTGTTTGTCCAGACCCAGCAGCATGATGTGGTAGCCGCCGGGTTTCAGTTCCACAGCCTTGCCAGCGGGCAGGTCGATTTTTTCAACCTGGCGCATGCGCATGACTTCGTTTTCCATCGCCATTTCGTGGACCTCCACCTGCTTGCTCAAGCTGCTGCTGGCGCCCAGCAATTGGGCGTTCTCGGTAGATTGCAGCACCATGAAGGCGCCGGTGGCTTGCTGGCCGGGAACCGTGGCGCGAACCCAGGGATCGGTAACGGTGACTTCGGCCTGGGCCAGGGTGGGCAGGCTCAGCAAGGCGGCCAGGGAAAAAAGAGAGCGAGCAATAGTACGTTTCATGTTGGTAATCCTGTTGGGGTTCACTTGCTCAGAGCCAGTACCTGGCGGATATCAGCCACGGCTTCTTCAGCCGTTTGCGTATGACGCAGGGCGATCTGCAACTTGCCTTGTGTGTCATACACATAGGTCAAGGCGCTGTGGTCCATGGTGTAGCTGGAGCCGGTAGGAACCTTTTGATAGAAGACTTTGAAGTCGCTGGCGGTTTTGGCCAGCTCTTCCTCGGTGGGGCGCAGGGCCACGAAACTGGGGTCGAAAGCCTGCATGTAGGCTTGCAGCAGTTCGGGCGTGTCGCGCTCCGGGTCAATGGAGATAAACAAGACTTGCAGCTTGTCGCCATCCTCGCCCAACTGTTCCTTGATGTCGACGGCACGAGTCAGGGCTGTCGGGCAGACGTCGGGGCATTGGGTAAAACCAAAGAAGATCAGCACGATCTTGCCGCGATAGTCGGCCATGGTGCGACGTTGGCCTTCGGTATCCAGCAAGCTGAAATCCTTGGCAAAGTCGGCACTGCTCATGTCTACACCTTCCAGATTACGAAAGGCGGGCTGCTTGGGGGCCTTGTCGCCGCAGGCGCTCAGGACCAGAGGAGTCGCCAGCATGGCAAGCAGGAGCTGGCGGCGTGAGAAGGAGGCGTTCATAGAAATATCCCGCTAATTGACAACATAAGGTGGCTGCGCCGGGCAGCCGAGGCTGGTCAGGAAACGAGCGTGGAGGGGGGACCGCGCGCACTCAGGGGCGGGCCCGTCAGGGGAAGAACGGGAGCCGCCGCCTGTTGGGCAGTGTCCCAGGTATGTCGTGGTGTAGGTGTCAGATTCCAGGCAGGGCTGGGATCATCATTCAGGGCTTTTTGCGCCTGGGCCTGGGCGAACAGACAGGCCGCATGCAGGCTGTGTTGCTCGTCGTGCTTTGGGCCACCAGGGAGCTGGCTGCTCCATTGCGCCAGGAAAGGGTCACCCTGAACGCACAGGCTGAGCGCGGCTGCATTGGCCGGGTCGGCGCTGGGCATGTAGCCGTTGGGGATCAGACCACGCAAAAGCAGGGCGCAGATTGCCAGCACCAGTAAAAACCGGCTGCGAGTACCTGAGGTGGGGAATGCGCAGTGCCTGATCATGATCAGAGCATTCTAGTACAGATGGAAATCAGTTTGCCCAGATTCTGTGGCACAGTAGACGCCTATCATCAAGGAGCTTGATATGCGACAGATTTATGGGGTGCTGAGCGCCTTGGTCATGGTGCTGGGGCTGGCGGCGTGTTCAACACCGGATCGCTTTGCAGACAGCAGCTGGAGTCGACCGTCGGGCGTTGAAGTTTACGGGGAAGTGGATGCGGGGGTAGGGACCCGGCGGCAGTCCCACTAGGGAGACTGCCGCTTGCAGCGTCAGGCCAGGGCTTGGCCTGCGCTATCAGCTGCGTCCTGTTTTTTCATGATTTCTTCAGGATCAGCTTCATCATTCAAGTACGACAAGGCTTTGCTCAGGCTATAGGCCGGTTCAAAGGAGTCGGGGTTGGCCATAGGCCAGCCCACACGGAAAATCGTTTGACGATAGTGGCCGCGCAAGAGTTCGCCTTTTTTCAGATCCGGGAACAGAGCCGACATCACGCGCACTTCGCCGTTGCTGATACGGCGGGCAATATGGTGAGGACGTAGCTGGTCCGGATGTTCCAGGCCCGCCGCACCCAATAGTTCAGCCAGGGCTTTGAGCGTATTGCCATGGAAGCTGGCCACGCGCAGGGATTTGTCATCAACCACCAGGGCTTTTTGACGCTGCGGATCTTGTGTCGCCACGCCAGTGGGGCACTTGTCGGTATGACAGGCCTGGGCCTGAATGCAACCCACGGCAAACATGAAACCACGCGCGCTATTGCACCAGTCAGCACCCAGGGCCATGATGCGGGCCATATCAAAGGCGCTGATGATCTTGCCCGAGGCACCCAGGCGGATTTGTTCGCGCAAACCGATACCCACCAGCGTGTTATGAACCAGGCGCAGAGCCTCGCGCAAGGGGGTGCCGACGTGGTCAATGAACTCCACGGGGGAGGCACCGGTACCTCCTTCCGCACCATCGACCACAATAAAGTCCGGTGTGATACCTGTTTTCAGCATGGCTTTGGCAATGGCAAACCATTCCCAGGCATGTCCAATACAGAGTTTGAAGCCCACGGGCTTGCCACCGGACAAGGTACGCAGCTTGGCCACGAATTCCAGCAGCTCTACGGGAGAATGGAAGGCGCTGTGGCTGGGGGGCGAGTTACAGTCCACGCCTTCCGGCACACCGCGTGCCAGGGCAATTTCAGGCGAGACCTTGGTGCCGGGCAAGATGCCGCCGTGGCCAGGTTTGGCCCCTTGCGACAGCTTGATTTCAATCATCTTGATGTGATCCTGAGTGGCTCGTTCGGCAAAGCGTTCGGGCGAAAAGTTGCCTTGTTCATCGCGGCAACCAAAGTAGCCCGAGCCAATATTCCAGATCAGATCACCGCCATGACGCAGGTGATAGGTGCTGATGCCGCCTTCGCCCGTGTCATGCGCAAAATTGCCCATCTTGGCACCCTTGTTCAGGGCTAGGATGGCATTGGCCGACAGCGCCCCAAAACTCATGGCCGAAATATTCAGCACCGACAGCGAATAAGGCTGGGTACAGTCCGGCCCACCCACCGTGATACGGAACTGTGAGTCTTTGATGTGCTTGGGCGTCATGGAGTGGTTGATCCACTCGTACCCATTGTTGTAGACCTCCTGGTGAGTACCAAAAGGCTGCTTGTCGACCTGCTGTTTGGCGCGCTGGTACACCAGGGAGCGGTCCGCCCGCGAAAAAGGCAGTTGCTGCTCATCGCCTTCCAGAAAGTACTGGCGAATCTCAGGGCGTATGGCTTCAAAGATAAAGCGCAGATTGCCGATAACCGGGTAGTTGCGACGAATGGCGTGACGAGTTTGAGTGATGTCCACCAAGCCCTGAATGCACAGGGCCAGCCCTGGTATCGCCAGCCACAGCCAGCTTGCGCTTCTGAACAAGGAAAGCAGCAAGAAAAAGGCGGTCAGGCCAATGATGATGTAGAAGGCGGTGTAGCGTGTCAGCCACTTTTGCATAAAGACTCCTGCCAAGAAAACGGGGTGACGGGCAGGATTTCGGGTACCTGCCGGTCAGGCTGCCAACATCATAGAACGCTCCCGTACGGTTTGACCATGCCTGGATGGCGATAGTTTATGAAAACTAACAAACAACCATGGAGTGGCTGAAAAAGGGCGGGGCAGGGCGCAAATTGTTTAGCTTTGAAAGGCGTGATGGAAACCAGGGAGGCTGTTGCGGTGCAGCATGAAACAGGGTGTTCTGCCTTGAAGCTTATGTCTGGCGGGCAGGGCCGGAGCTGCCATAAACACGATATTCAGCTAGCTGTAATTGAATAGGTAGGTAAGCTATCTATATAATCATGCTTTAGCATTTTTTTTGTCTCCTGTCTTTTATGCTCCCCTCATTTTCCTGGATCCAGCTGGATCGACCTGCGCTCCTGCATGGCCTGAATTTGGCCTTGGCAGCGTGGCTGTCGTTCACCATCGCTGTTCTGCTTTCCGTTGATAACCCGTTTTGGGCTGCCATGCCGGTGTGGGTGCTGTCGCAAGCGTATCGGGGGCTGGTGTACGAGCGGGCTTTGTGGCGGATTTTGGGAACGTTGGTGGGGGCCGGTTTGGGATTGGCGTTCCTGCACTTACCCAATCCTTATCTGCAATTGCTGGGGATGGCCCTGGTGGTGGGGGTGGCCTCGGCCTTGACCCATGTGTTTCGGGGCGCTTTTTCTTACTTGCCCATGCTGGCGGGGATCACGATTGGCGTGGTGGTCTTGCCCTCGGTGCTGGCTCCGGAAGCGTCACTGGATTTGGCCTTGTCGCGAGTGGAGTGCACGCTGATCGGGGTCGTGGTCACCACCTTGCTGTGCTCGCGGACAACGCCGCGCAGTCAGCGCAAAACGTATTACGAGCGCGTACGTGTCCTGGCGGCGGATGCCTTGCGCATCGCTGCTCATGCTTTGGGGCCGTCTTATCAGCAGCCGGATCAAAGCTCGTGGAGCCGTGTTCGCCAGGAGATTGTGGATCTGGATGCCCAAGCCCGTATTCTGGCGGCAGGCTCTCTGGATGCTTATCGACGCCTGCCTTATGTGGATGCGTTTCTGTACGCCGTGATTGAGCTTTTGGCCGCCAGCGCGCTGATTGTCCAGCAAAGGGAGCAGGGCCTCTCGCCTGCCGCGGATTATGCACGCGACTTGCAGGAACAGGCACAACGCTTGCAGGACGGTCTGAGTTTGCGGGTGCTGGGCAAGACAGCCTTGCGGCACGAGGGGCAGATCAGTCTGGCGCGCTTGCGCCGTGCAATGGGACAAATACAAAGAGCGGAGCAGGGTTTGTTTGCTGAACGGGTGCAACCCAGACGGCACCGTTTTCTGACGACGCCTGCTGTTTCGGTGGATTGGCCCTTGGCAATCCGCACAGGCCTGGTCAGTGGCCTGGCCGCTTTCACTGCAGGTGGTATCGCTTACGCTTTGGCCAGCCCCGCGCTGGAGTTGATGGCGATTGGGGTGTGTACGTTCTCCATTATTTTGGGCTCCATGCCGCGTCCGCAACTGATGAGCCGAACCATGTTTACCGGGATTGCCGTGGGCGTGCTGGTAGCCAGCTTTTATCGCTACTTTGTCCAGGTACACCTGGTTGCGGACTGGCAGGTCATTCTGTCCGTGCTTCCTTTTTTGGTGATCGGCGGTTTGTTACGTGCCAACCGTCCCACATCCACCTGGGCATTGGACGCGAATATGTGTTTCCAGCTGGCCAGTCAGGCCGGGATGGCGGCGGTTACTTGGCCCATCATCTTGAAGGAGTCCTTGCCTTTGCTGGCGGGCTCCGCGGTCGTGTGCAGTGCTTTCTTTCTTTTGCCTCGCCGGACTCATCCTCGTGGCCAAGCCTTGGTCAGACGTGTGGTGCGCGAACTGTATCCCTTGATCAAGCGTTCGCGCCCACGCCTGTTCCGGGTCTGGCGTGCGCGGGTAGCGCGTCAATGGGTGCGTCTCTGGCACTGGATGGGCGAGCAGACCCCTCATGGTTTGCTGTCCTTGATCAACCTGGGCCATGGCGTGGTCGCGCTGAAGCGGCTGGCCAAACGCGGACCGGAGCAGCAAGCCTGTGTGGAGCTGGTCTGTGAGTTGCTGGAAGGGTTTGAGCATCAGCCCGTGGAGTTGGCCCAGCAATTGCTGCGTATCAGCCAATCCTGTACCGACACAGTATTGAGGCAGGCGATCATGGATGTGGCGCAGTCCTTGCAGGGGGCGCAAGCGGTTCTGGTTTATGCTTACCCGCCTGATGCTACGTCGCGCGCTGTGGAGACTTCCTGATGAATCACCAACTTTATGAACGATTTGGCCTGTCCATGATTGTGCTGGCGCGCCTGTATCGTCGTGAACTGGATCAGACGCTGGTGCGTTATGGCGTGTCCGAGGCCACCATCCTGCCGATTCGCTATCTGGCCCAGTTGGGGGAACCCATACGGCAAGGGCAGTTGGCACGCATGATGCGTTTGGAAGGCCCCACCCTGGTGCGCCTCATCGACCAGTTGGAGTCCGGCGGTTTGCTGGAGCGTGTGCCCGACGAGCAGGACAAGCGCGCTCGCCTGTTGTGTCTGACTGAAAAAGGGCGGGACTTTCACGAACGCCTGCTGGAATTGCTGCGCCAATCCCGTGCTCCCCTGTTTGAAGGGATTGCGGACGCAGATATAGAAGCGGCCTTGCGTTGTTTTGACGCGCTGGCCAGCAATCTGGGGCTGGAAGCAACGGATATGTCCAGCCTGTTCGGGGATTGATCAAGTGCCTGGGCGGGGCAGCGTAAGCGCATGTTCCAGATGGTGAGCAGAAAGCAGGAGCTGGTTTCCTGCTTTTTTACTTTATGGTTGAATAAACCGTCCTTGTTTCAGCAATAAGGAGGGTATGCCATGAACGATGTAGATCTTGCACGCTTGGTCAAAACCATGACCGAGGCCCAGCTGACGCTGGCAACCGCAGAATCCTGCACGGCAGGGTTGATTGCGTCCACGCTGGCTGACCAAGCGGGGGCGGCAGTTGTACTGGACTGTGCTTTTGTGACGTATTCTCCGCAGGCCAAGTATCGCTGCCTGGGCGTCGATCAGCGGGTGCTGGCGGAAAACAATCTGTGCAGTGAGGCAGTGGCGCGGGCCATGGCCAAAGGAGCCGCAGAATTGACCCCGGCCAATTTGATCATTGCCAATACGGGGGTGGCTGACGATATTGCGGAGCCGCAGATTCCGGCCGGCACGCAATGTTTTGCCTGGCTGTTCAAGCCACAGGATAAATTTGATCCTTTGGTCGTCTATACGGAAACGATTGTTTTCGATGGCACGCGGGATGAAATCCGCCAGCAAAGTGCGAATCATGCCTTGCTGCGCATCGAGCATTGGTTGCGGCTGGTTAAACAAGAACGCCAGGGTGTGACCCCTGGCGTTTGATACCGCTAACTGGACAAGCTAAGCCTGTAAAGGCTTAGTTTTCCAGGTATTTGCGCCAGACGCGTGGCAGGATACCGCCATGACGCCAGTACTCCATGTCCTCGACCGTATCCAGACGCACAATCACCGGCACGGACTGGGTGCTGCCATCCAGGCGATGGATGATCAGCTCGGCCTGCGAGCGTACACCCAGGTTTTCTTCCAGGCCCTTCACATCAAAGGTTTCGGTGCCGTCCAGTCCCAGGGTATCGGCATTGGTGCCGTCCTGGAACTGCAAGGGCAGCACACCCATACCGACCAGGTTGGTGCGGTGGATACGCTCGAAACCTTCGGCAACCACCGCCTTCACGCCCAGCAGAGCAGGGCCTTTTGCGGCGGAGTCGCGGGAAGAACCGCAACCGTAGTTCTTGCCAGCAATCACCAGCAAGGGAACCTGACGCTCCTGATAGGTCTGGGCCGCTTCAAAAATACGCATCACTTCGCCTTCCGGCATCACCTTGGTGACGCCGCCTTCCACGCCGGGAACAATCTTGTTGCGCAGACGGATGTTGGCGAAGGTCGCACGTTTGACCACTTCGTGGTTGGCACGGCGCGTGGTGTAGTTGTTGAAGTCTTTTTGCTCCACACCCTTGGACAGCAGGAAGTCAGCAGCAGGCGTACCCAGGCTGATCGAACCCGATGGCGAGATGTGGTCGGTGGTGATGGAGTCACCCAGAATCGCCAGCGGACGCATGCCGCGCAGGTTGGCCACGGGAGCCGGTTCTCGCTGCAAGCCGTCAAAGTAAGGCGGTTTGCGGATGTAGGTGCTGTCGGCTTCCCATGGGTAGTGGCCACCATTGCTTTCGCGGGCCAGGGCATCCCAGGGTTCGCCACCGTCGTACAGCTCGGCATAGCGTTCGATGAACAGGTCGCGGTCGTACGCGCCGTGGATGGCTTCCTGAACTTCTGCCGATTTAGGCCAGATGTCGCTCAGGTAGATGTCTTTGCCGTCCTGATCCTTGCCCAGCGGGTCGCGGGTCAGGTCTACATTCAGGTTGCCGGCCAGGGCGTAGGCCACAACCAGGGCGGGCGATGCCAGGTAAGCAGCGCGCACGTTGGCGTGGATACGGCCTTCAAAGTTACGGTTACCCGACAGTACGGCGGTGGCAATCAGCTTTTCGGATTCAATCGCGTTGACGATATTGGCAGGCAGTGGGCCCGAGCCGCCGTTACACGTGGTGCAACCAAAGCCGGCAATATTAAAGCCCAGCACGTCCAGGTCGTCTTGCAGTTGAGCGCGCTCCAGCACGTCAGCTGTTACTTGGCTACCGGGCACCAGCGAGGTCTTGACCCAGGGCTTGCTGCGCAGGCCACGAGCCACGGCGTTGCGGGCCAGCAGACCGGCGGCCATCATATTGGCGGGGTTAGCGGTATTGGTACAGGAAGTAATGGCGGCAATGACCACATCGCCATCATTCAGCACAAAGTCCTCGCCTTCCACGGGTACGGCACGTTGCGGGTCGTAAGGACGGCCAGCAATTTTCTGGTGATGGGCGGGGAAGGATTGGGCAGCGGTGTCCAGATCCAGGTGATCTTCAGGGTTGCTGGGGCCAGCCAGGCTAGGCTTGATGCTGTTCAGATCCAGTTTCAGCACGGTGTCGTAAACAGGAGCGGGAGCGGCCGGATCGCGCCACAGCTTTTGAACCTTGCTGTATTGCTCGACCAGATCAATTTGCTCTTGCGGACGGCCTGTCATGTGCATGTAGTGCAGGGCAGCGTCGTCAATGGGGAAGAACACGGCGGTGGCGCCGTACTCCGGTGCCATATTGGCGATCATGCCGCGGTCGCCCAGAGACAGCTCGTCCACGCTGGGGCCGAAGAACTCTACAAACTTGCCGACCACGCCCAGTTCGCGCAGTTTTTGCGTGATGACCAGCACCAGGTCAGTAGGCAGTACGCCGTCATTCATTTTGCCGGTCAGCTCGATACCCACTACAGCAGGTAACGCAATTGCAACGGGCAGACCCACCATCACGGCTTCGGCTTCAATACCACCTACACCCCAGCCCAGAATGCCCAGGCCGTTAACCATAGGCGTGTGGCTGTCGGTGCCCACACAGCTGTCGGGGTAGACCAGATCCACATCCTGGCCTTCTTCGGTCCAGACAACCTGACCAATGTGCTCGATATGCAATTGGTGCATGATGCCTTTGCCGGGCGGCACGACTTTCACGCCATCAAAGTTGCTGGAACACCAGCGCAGGAAGGCAAAGCGCTCGCCGTTACGTTGGTATTCGCGTGCCAGGTTGACGTCGGCCGCCTTGGGGTTGGCCCAGCTGTCCACTTGCAGGGAGTGGTCAATAATGACGTCGATAGGGACTTGGGGGCGCACACGGCTGGCGTCACCACCGGCTGCTTGTACGCCTTCGCGCAAGGCCGCCATGTCCAGCAACATCACCAAACCCAGAATGTCCTGACCAAATACGCGGGCAGGGTAGAAGGTGATGCCGTCGCCCACCTTGCGCTGGAGCAGGGAATCAATTTCCTGATCCACGTCGGCGTGACGCACGGCCTTCTGACGACAGAGGTTTTCCAGCAGAACGCGCAGCGAATACGGCAGCTTTTCAATACCGGGGATGTCGGCGATAGGAACGTAACGTACGGAACGTCCGTTCAGGGACAGCGTTTCTAGGGCAAGAGACTGAGACATGGCAAACGATTCATCCGTAATAAGAAGCCAGGCAAGCAGGGCCAACCTGGGCAAGAATAATCAATAAAATTATGCGTCTGGAGCCTTGATAAAACAATTAAATTGTATTTTGTTTGTATATAATACAATAAAACGATCCAGGATCGCTTCGATTTTTAGGAATGTCGGCATGAAAAGCCAATCTAATTCTTTGCATGTCACCTTGGCGCATCGCCTGCTGGACTACGTGCGGGCAGGGCATTTGCAGGCCGGGCATCATTTGACGGAACAATCGCTGGCCGAAGCGCTGGGTGCGTCGCGCTCGCCCATACGGGGGGCGCTGGCCTATCTGGCGGAAAAAGGCATTGTGGGCGCGCAGCCGCCTCGGCGCGGCCTGTATCTGTTGAAAGGGGCCGACCAGCTTGGTGTGATCGAAGAAGAGCTGGGCACCAGCCAGGACGACCAGATCTACTTGCAACTGGCCCGCGACAAGCTTTCGGGCATTTGGGGCGACACCTTGTCGGAAAACGATGCCATGCGCCGTTATGGCCTGACGCGCGAGCGTGTGCGCCGCATTCTGGCTCGTGCTGCCAATGAAGGCTGGATGGAACAACGCGCCAGCAAGGGCTGGTCTTTCCTGCCCATGATTGACGGCCCCCAGGCCTGCGAAGAAAGCTATACCTTGCGTCAGATGCTGGAACCTGCCGCCATGCTGCTGCCCGGCTTTGCGATTGACTCTACCGTCTTGCGCCGAGTGCGGCTGCAACAGCAAGCCCTGGCTGACGGCGGCTGGCGTCATGCAGGACATGCCGAGATGTATCAGGCCAATGCCACCTTCCACGAAGCCTTGGCGTCCTTGTCCGGCAACCGTTTTATCGCTCAGACCGTGACACGTCAGAACCAGTTGCGACGCTTGCTGGAATATCAGGAAACGCTGGATCGGGAACGTATTCGTCGCCAATGTCTGGAGCATCTGGCGATTCTGGATTTGCTGGAAAAGGGCGAACGCGCCCAGGCCTCCGCCTTGCTGGCCCGCCATCTGGGCAACGCCAGCGAGGAAAAAGTGCAGCAGCTGGAACGACAACAGCAGCGCACGATCCGATCAGACTCTTCTTTTAGCGAACCGATTGTCTCTCACGCCGAACCCATGGAGGAGACGGCGCAATTTTCTTTAATGGCGCAAGCCAAGAACCAGGAATAACGTGATGAAGCAAAAATCCCTTCCCGCCGTGTTCATGCGTGGTGGCACCAGCAAAGCCTTGATGCTGAATATTGCAGACCTGCCTGCCGAGCGCGACGACTGGACGCCTCTGTTTTCCGCTGCCATGGGTACGCCGGACCCTTATGGTCGCCAACTGGACGGCATGGGCGGTGGTGTTTCTTCCTTGTCCAAGGTTTGTATTATCGGCCCGTCCAGCCATCCGGACGCGGACGTGGACTATACCTTTGCGCAAGTAGCCATCAAGGAAGAGAAGGTGGATTACCGTGGCAACTGCGGCAATATGAGCTCGGCCGTCGGCCCTTACGCAGTAGAGCAGGGCATGGTCAAGGTTGAGGATGGCGAAGCGTGCGTACGCATTCTGAATACCAACACCAACAAGATCATTCACGCCCACTTCACGGTTGAAGATGGTCAGCCCCGGTACGACGGTGATCTGTCCATTCCCGGCGTAGGCGGCACGGGCTCGCCTATCCGTCTGGACTTTGTGGAACCGGGCGGTGCCTCTACTGGTTCCTTGCTGCCTAGCGGTGAATTGACCGAGTGGCTGGATGTGCCTGGCGTAGGCCGTATCGAGGTGTCGCTGGTGGACGCGGCCAACGCAGCGGTGTTTGTACGCGCGGCTGATGTAGGCCTGACCGGTCTGGAATTGCCCGACTGGCTGGAAGCTCACCCCGAAGTGCTGGAGCGTCTGGACGCAATTCGTGTGCAGGCGTCGGTACGCATGGGCATTGCTCCCGATGTGGAAGCCGCACGTCAGATTCGCATCGTGCCCTTTGTTTGCATCGTGTCGCCGGCTCAGGACAACCCGACCTTGTCTGGCGACGTGGTTCCTGCCAAAGAGATTGATCTGGTTGCCCGCGTGATTTCCAATGGCCAGCCGCACCGCGCCTTGCCCTTGACGATCTCGCTGTGCACCGCTGTGGCTGCTCGTTTGACGGGCAGCCTGCCTTCGCAATGTCTGTCTGACTCGGTTGCCCCTCAAGGTCCACTGCGTCTGGGCATGCCTTCCGGTGTGCTGACAGTGGGCGCGGAAGTGGAAAAGAAAGACGGCCAGTGGTTTGCCAAGGCCGGTTCTTTCTATCGTACGGCGCGTCGCTTGTTTGACGGCCGTGTGTGGGTTCCTGGCAAAGCCTTGAAGGACTAATCCACGATACGCAAGTCCTGCGAGGGCGAACGCCCGAAGCGGGACTTGTAGTCTGCACAGAAGCGGCCGAAATGGTTGAAGCCGCAACGCAAGGCAATCTCGCTGACCTGGGTGCCCGGCACGGCATGACGAATGGCTTGCTGGGCCGCTTCCAGACGAATCTGCTTTAGAAACTGCATGGGGCTCAACCCCCGTTCGTTGCGAAAGGCCAAAGTCAGGCTGCGCACGCTGGCGCAGGCCGCGGTGGCAATCTGCTCCAGCGTCAGGGCCTCGTCCAGGCTGGCCCGCATGAAATCCTCGGCTCTTTGTACCCGGCGCGAACTGGCCGGGCGCACGCTTTGCTGCAATTGCTGGCTGTAGTTACCCGGCTGGGTATGAAACAGATGCAGCAAAAGATTGTCTTCGGCCTGACGCGACCACTGGTCCATTTCGGGCGGCAAATGCCCGCCATAAGCCAGCAAGCTGCCAATCTGGTGCTGCCAGGCGCAGCCGTGCGGCGAATCCAGAGACATGCCAGCAGCAAATTCAATGGGCCGATCCAGGCTCAAGCCCAAGGTCTGACGGGCCACTTCTTCCAGCCTGTGGCGCGGAATCTTCACCAAAAACTGTTCACAGCCCTGTTCCCAATCCAGTTCAACCTGGAGGGAAGGGGAGATCACGCTGGCAATTTTAGGGTTGGCCTGGACGTACTCCCGACCAACCCGAATACAGGATCGTCCCTGTATTGGCACCTGAAACAGCAGAAAGTCTTCCAGAATCCCCGGCGAGACCTGCACCGCCGCGCCATATTTCAGCAAGACAAAGGAAAAGCTGTGGCTGCTGGCATAGCGCAGGGAAGCATCGACCGGGCCGTCATTCCAGGTCAAGCGGTGCTCGGTTAAAAAACCGGCCGTCTCGCTGCGTGTCTGGTCCGGGCAGCGCGATTCAAAGCGCGGCGCACTGTGTTGCAAGGGGGCCAGCCCTGACATAAACCACGCTTGCATGATGTGTGTCTCCAAATTTTTGCCGGTTCGGGATAAGGCTTGCCATATCTGGATAGCCGCCCATTCTGCGCCGGTCTAATGTATTTCAAACCTAAAACAGTAGTCCTGTCCCGGCACCTTAGCAGATTGGGATACGACTGGGAATTGCTGTATTCACGTAGTCCCTTGGGCCCGTCTTTTCTGGCTTGCAGGACAAGCGCCGCAAAAATCACGGGCGTCAGTGGTACACAGCTTCCGGCGTATTGGGGGTGGTCCAAGGCAGAACTAAAGTCCAGTTTTTTGAAAGACAGAGGACGGAGACAAACATGAAAAAACAAGTGGCGTTCTGTATGAGCACGCTGGCCTTGGCCCTGGCCTGTAGCCCGGCATCCAGTCAGGAAGTATTCAAGGTGGGGCTGCTAACCACCTTGTCTGGCCCTGGTGCAGCCATTGGCGCAGAAATCCGTGATGGTTTCGAGCTGGGCCTGAACCACTCGGGTGGCAAGCTCGGCGGTGTGGATGTGGCCTTGACGGTGCTGGATGATCAGCAAAAACCAATGGAAGGCCGCCAGGCGGTGGACCGTCTGGTCAAGCGTGACAAGGTCGATGTGATTACCGGCATGGCTTTCTCCAATGTGCTGCTGCCCGTGATGCCGACGATTTTGAACAGTGACACGGTCTACATTTCCGCCAACACCGGCCCGGCCGATTACGCGGGCGAGCGTTGTCACCCCAATTTCTTCAGCGTGTCCTGGCAGAACGAGGATATACCCGCTGCGATGGGCAAGTACGTGACCGATCAGGCGCACAAGAAAGTCTATTTGATTGCCCCCAACTACCCCGGTGGTCGCGAGTCCATTGAAGGCTTCAAGCGTCTGTTCAAGGGCGAGATTGCCGACGAAGTGTATGTGAAGGTCGGCCAGATGGATTACGCCGCCGAGCTGGCACAAATGCGAGCTTCGGGTGCGGATGCCGTGTTTTTCTTCCTGCCCGGCGGCATGGGCGTGTCTTTTATCAAGCAGCTGATCAACTCGGGCCTGTCCACGCAACTGGCGGTGTATACCCCCGGCTTCTCGGCTGATCAGGACACGATTGCCGCGATTGGCGAGTCCATGAAGGGCATGGCGAATGCCGCCCAGTGGTCGCCGGATCTGGATAACCCGGTCAACAAACGCTTTGTGGCGGATTTTGAAAAGGCTTACGGTCGCCTGCCTTCCATGTACGCCTCCCAGGGCTACGACGCCGCCTTGTTGCTGGATGGCGCACTGAAGGCTGACCCCAAGGCCGCTACCGACCGGGAGGCCCTGCGTAAAGCCTTGCGCAGCGCACCGTTCGAGTCTGTACGCGGCGCCTTTGCCTTTAACAACAACCAGTATCCGGTGCAGACCTACTACATGCGTGAAGTGGCCCCGAATGACAAGGGCCAGATGAGCAACAAGATTGTGTCCACCGTATTCGAGCAGTTCCAGGATCATTTTGCACCGCAGTGCAAGATGGAAAAGTCATAAAGAGGGTGCGTCAAGCATCCGGCAGCAAGGAGGTAATGATGAGCTATAGCAACGAACAGCTGTCCGCATTGGTGCGGGGCGACAGCGTACATAAATCGGTCTATACCGACCCCGAGATCTTCCGTCTGGAGATGGAACGCATTTATGGCCGTGCCTGGATCTACATCGGCCACGACAGCCAGGTGCCTAATCCCGGCGACTACCACACCACCTTGTTGGGCGGCCAGGACGTCATCATGGTGCGCGGCAGCGACAAGAAGGTGTACGTGCTCTACAACCGTTGCCCGCACAAGGGCGCGAAAGTGGTAGCGGACGGTTGCGGCAATGCGGGCAAGTTCTTCCGCTGTCCTTACCACGCCTGGACATTCAAGCTGGACGGTCAGCATCTGGCCGCTCCGATGAAAAACGGCCTGGAAAACACCTGTTTTGATCCCAAGCACCCGGACTTCTCCATGCGCCGTGTGGCTCGTGTGGAAAGCTACCGTGGTTTTGTTTTTGCCTGTCAAAGCGCCCACGGCCCGGACCTGAAAGAGTTTTTGGGTCCCATCATCACCTCCATCGACAATCTGTGCGATCGCTCGCCCGTGGGTGAAGTGGAAGTGGCCGGCGGCAGCTTCAAGGTCTGGCAGCCCTCCAACTGGAAGGTGTTCTACGAGAACCTGCACGACACTATGCACGCCAACGTGACGCACGAGTCGTCCTACGTGGCCGCCCGTGAGCAAGCCGAAGATTACGGCTCCATGCCATTGGAACTGCACATCATGGACGGTAACGGCGAGCCCTACGGTTTCTGGGAAAAGCTGGACCTGTATGCCTTTGATAACGGCCACGGCTATATGGAAGGGATTTTCAATCCCGGTGCCATCGAAACCGACCCGATCACCAAGGCGCACTACGAAACGCTGAAAGAAGCTTACGGCGAAGAAAAAGCGCTGAACATTCTGGGCGAGAACCGTCACAACAGCATTATTTACGGCAGTGGTTCGCCCCACACCGTGTTCCAGCAGTTCCGTGTGATCCGCCCTGTGGCGGTGGACCGCACCCACGTGGAAATCCAGCTGTTCCGCCTGAAGGGCGCACCGGACGATATTTACAAGCGCGGCCTGATGTACGCCAACCTGATCAACTCGCCGTCGTCCAACGTGATGCCGGACGACATCGAAGTCTACGGTCGTTGTCAGGAAGGGAACCAGACCAATGGCGGAGACTGGATCAGCATGCACCGCTATGACGGCACCGACAAGCCTATCGAAGGCGGTATGGTCGCCACCAACGGCACCAGCGAATTGCCCATGCGCAATCAGTTCCGCGCCTGGAAGCATTTCATGACTACCAGTCTGTACGACGCGCCTGCGCAGTCGGAAGACAGTGGTAAAGCCACGGTGCGTTCGGCTTCTGGTGAGCCCATCGCCCCGGCAACACAGGCTTAAGCGGGCTGCTGTCCGAGCCAAGGAGAATTCTTATGTTGTTTGATATTGATTTTGACGTCAGCGTGGATCAGGTCACGCCTGTGAACCTGAGCCTGGAAGCCATCCGTGAAGTGGAGCAGTTCATCTATCACGAAGCTCGTTTGCTGGACGAGCGTCGCTGGCAAGCATGGCTGGATCTGTGGACCGAGGAGGGCATGTACTGGATTCCTCACAGCTACGATCAGGAAAGCCCTTACGAGCACATTTCCCTGTGCTGGGAAAACAAGCTGCTGCGTGAACTGCGCATCCGTCGTCTGGAAAACCACCGCAACTGGTCCCAGCAGCCAATTACACAGTCCTGCCGTGTGCTGGGCAATGTGATGATTGATGGCACTGATCCGGAAGGCTATCTGGTGGTGCGTTCCAGCTTCCACTCCATGGAGTGGCGTGGCAAGGATCCGGTCTACCGTGTGGGCAGCCTGATTCACAAGCTGCAGGCCCAGGAGGGCGGTGGCTGGAAACTGCGCATGAAGCAGGTGAACCTGGTGGATCGTGACGCGGTTCACGGCGCTATTCAGGTGTACATCTAATGTCGGCAGCCCATCACACAGCCTTGCTGGCCCTGCATTATCAAAACGACGTCCTGCACGCCGATGGCCTGATCCGCGTGGGGGTAGAGGCCAATAGCCCCCAGCGTCAGGCCTTGATCGAGGCCGCAGGCCGTTTGCTGGCGCAGGCCCGCGCACAGGGCGTGCCCATTGTGCATGTGCGGGTGGGCTATCGGCCTGACTATGCCGACCTGCTGTGCAATGCGCCGATTCTGCACAATGTGAAACGAATCGGCGCCATGCAGACTGGCAGCTGGGGAGCCCAGTTCTTTGACGGGCTGGCTCCCTTGCCTGACGAGTTTGAAGTCCACCACACGCGTATTAACGCTTTCTTTGGTTCCGCGCTGGAGCCAGTGGTGCGTCGTTTGGGCGTGGAGCGTCTGGTGATTGCCGGTGTGGCTACCCATTCTGTAGTCGAGAGCACAGTGCGCCATGCGGTGGATATGGGCTATGAGGTGGCGGTGGTGGCCAGCGCTTGTGGTGCTCCCCCCGCGACCCATGAGGCCTCCCTGGCCAGCATGAGCCTGATTGCTCATATTGACCGGGATGAAGATTGGGCGACGGTGTTCGGCGCACCAAAAGCACAGTAGGAGAAGCACATGCAGCAGGACATGAAGGTGAATTTACAAGGTAAGGTCGCCATCGTGACCGGGTCCACGCAAGGGTTGGGGGCGGACATCGCCCTGGCTCTGTGTGCCGCCGGTGCGTGGGTGCTGATCGTGGGTCGCAGTCAGGAAGAAGGTCAGCGTACCGAGGCGCGTCTGCAGACCGTGGGCAAGGCCCAGTTCATGGCCGCCAATATTTGTGATGATGCACAGCTGGATGCCTGTGTGCAGGCCGCCCTGGCACAAACCGGCCGCATCGACATTGTGGTGAACAATGCCTGTTCCTACGGGGACGAAGGCCTGGCTTCCAGCCGGGAGCTGTGGCATCAGACGCTGGATGTGAACCTGATCTCTAGCGCGATTCTGGCCCAGAAAGCCACGCCGCATATGGGGCAGGGTGGGGTCATCATCAATATGGGCAGTACAGGTGGCAAATTCGGCGTGGCCGGGCGCGCCCTGTATCCGGCTTCCAAAGCGGCCATCCTGCAATTTACAAAAAGCTTGGCCGTGGAATTGGCTCCCTCGGGGATTCGTGTGCTGACGGTTTCGCCCGCCTGGACTTGGTCGCCATCCGTTGAGCGCATGAGCGGTGGCTCGCGCGAGCTGGCCAATCAGGTAGGGGCACAAGTTCATCCTTTGGGGCGAGTCGGCTCCGGTGAAGAGGTCGCCCAGGTGGTGTTGTTTGCCGTGTCGGGAGCGGCTTCCTGGATGACAGGCATTGATCTGCCCGTCGATGGTGGCTTTTCCGTACTCGGGCCAGAGCAGGGCAAGTCGCCCCGTCACTGGTTTGAACGCTGGCAGGCGCAGTCGTCTGGCTCATAAATAGAAAAGTGCGGTAAAAGATGTCCAGGGCTTGTGAACAGCTGTTTCTTGTGGCGTGTTCACAAGCCCTGACCCCGTTCAGGGCAATTTAAAAAAGGTGTGGGATGACAGACTCAACAAATAAAAAATCGTATGCCGTCATTGTGGTGGGCAGTGGCATTAACTCCCTGGTGTGTGCAGCCTTGCTGGCGCAAAAGGGCAAGCAGGTCCTGGTGCTGGAGCGTAACGACCGTGCGGGCGGGTGTATCCGTACCGAGGAGCTGTTTCCGGGCTTTACCCATGAGTTGCTGTCGTCCTGGTACCCCTTGTTCACATCCGGCGCTGCCTATGCCCGTTTGAAAGACGATCTGGCCGCCCAGGGCGTGGAGTTTCTGGAAAACGGCTACACCACCGGCGTAGTGGGCAGCGATGGCAAAGGCCTGGCCCTGCGCCACGATGTGGGCGATTCAATTCAGCGTATCAATGGCTTGCAAGCTGGTGATGGCGATGCCTTTGGTGCCATGTGCAGCCAGTTGTTCGAGCGCGATGCGGGCCTGACCTTCGGCTTGCTGGGCACCGAGCCATACAGCCGTGGCTTGTTGGGTTTGCTGTTCTCGCAATGGCGCAAGCGCCGCATGGACGGCATGGTCCAGTACGGACGCGAGTCCCTGGAATCCTTCCGCCGCTGGGCTGACCGTGAACTGAAAGATGACCGTGTGCGCGGCATGATGGCTCCCTGGGTCTTGCACTCGGGCCTGGGCCCTGACGACGCCTGCTCGGCCTTGATCGGCAAGCTGACCTTTGCGGCTGTGGTGGCCGGTGGCATGCCCGTGGTGAAAGGTGGCGGCCAGAATCTGGTGCGTGCTCTGTGCGCCATTATTGAAAAGGCTGGTGGCCGTATTCAACTGAACACCGAAGTGGAAGAAATTGTGCTGGAAGGACAAAAAGCCCGTGGCGTGCGTGCCGGCGGCCAAGTCTACGAAGCCAGCCATGTGGTGTGCAACGTTACACCGCCACAGCTCTATGGTCGTTTGTTGCAGGGTGCTCCCGCTCAAGTACGTGAACAAGCTAATGCCTACCGTTTTGGCCGTGGCGACATGCAAATTCATCTGGCGCTGGACAGCATGCCTAACTGGAGCGATCCGGAGCTGCTGAAAGTACCGTTGCTGCACCTGTCCGACAGCCTGGAAGACGTCAGCATGAGCGTGGCCCAGGCCAATAACGGCCTGATCCCGGCCAAGTTCACTGTTGCTATTGGCCAGCCTTGCTCTCTGGACCCCAGCCGTGCGCCGGAAGGCAAATGGATACTGTGGATGCAGATGCAGGACATGCCGTCCAAGTTGCGCGGCGATGCGGCTGGCAAGATCGACGTGCCGGAAGACGGCAAATGGACCGAAGAAGTCAGCCAGGCCGTGGCCGAGCGCATCATCGACCAACTGGAAGGCGTCATGCCCGGTTTGCGTCAACAAATCGTGGGTCAGAAAGTGCTGTCGCCAGCCGACCTGGAATCCATCAACTGCAATCTGGTGGGCGGCGACCCCTACTCGGGCATCTGCTCCCCCGACCAATTCTTCTGGATGCGCCCCTTTGCCGCCAGTAACGGTGCCCGGTCTCACGCCACACCGTACAAGAATGTCTACCACATTGGTGCGTCCACCCATCCAGGCCCAGGTCTGGCGGGAGCGTCCGGATTCATGGTGGCGGAGCAGATTCGTTAATCCTGCTTGTTCCTGGGCCTGAGGCTTGATGCCTGCAGGCAGAATAACCGGCCGGGGTAGGTGTTTTGCACCTGTTCTGGCCGGTTTTTTTTGCTTCTTGGCATTCAGCCAGAAGAGGGGATGAGGGGGAGTAAAGGAGCCGGAACCTGAAAAGTGAGCAGGTCGGGGCGTTTATCACCAAAAAAACAGGGTTCTCGTGAATACCTCATGCGCCAAGCACACAATAGTTCGGTATTCTGTGCATGTTTTCTGCTGCCCTGACGGTTTCATGCTTGGGGCCTGATTGTTTAGCCGGAGTTTTATTGATGCACGCCTTTCGCTGTTCGCGCCTGTGTGCTTTTTTGTCCTTGTGGCTGCTGGCTGTGGTGCTGGCTGTTACCGCTGTCCCTGTGACGGCCGAGACGGTGGCATTGACGCCTGCGCAGGCCAGTGAATCCCTGAATGAATTGCGTGACACGCTGCAAACTGTCCAGGACCGTTTGCAGAAAAATGATGGCTTGGGCGATTCCGATCTGGTTGCCTTGCGCAATCAGTTGCTGCTGGCGCAAGAGCAGGCTCAGGAAATGAGTGTGCGTCTGGAGCCTGAGCTGTTGAGCGTGACCGCGCGTCTGAATCAGTTGGGGCCTGTGGATGATCCGGCGGGGGAGTCCGAGGACATTGCGCGCCAGCGTGCTCAATTGCAGCAGGCGGTGACCGAGCTGGACGGCATGATCAAGCTGGCCCGTTTGATCGGCGTGGAAACAACACAAGGCCTGGATCAGGTGTCCAAGCAGCGCCGCGTAATTTTCCAGGCGGAATTGGGTCGGCAGTCGCAGTCCGTGTTGACACCACGCTTCTGGCGTAATGTGTCGCGTGACTTGCCCGGTGATCTGGCCAGGGTCGAACGCATGCGCAAGGATCTGGCTCAGCGGGTAACCGATTTGCCCGCTTATGTGCTGTGGTCGGCAGGAGCCTTGGCTCTGGTCTTGCTGGCTTTGTCGGTCTGGGCGGTACGGGGGCTGGAGCGTTTTACCATCAACCACACCAAGCCCTCGCGCTTGCGACGCTCTTTTTATGCGACGGCTTTGATTGTGCTTTACAGCCTGACGCCCGGTTTGCTGGCATCGGTGGCGGCAGGGCTGTTTTACTGGAACGGCAATCTGGCTCCGGATCTGTCCAGCTTTGTGTCCAAGTCCGTATTCGCCTTGTATCTGGGTGGCTTTGTGACCGGGATGGGCCGCGTGCTTTTGTCGGCGCAGCGTCCTAGCTGGCGCTTGCCTCCCATTCCCAGCAATGTGGCTTTGAAGCTGGCATGGTTGCCCATTGCTCTGGGCATCATGGTGGCCTTGACCTGGATGTCGCAGCAATTGCTGGGCCTGATCAATGCCACGCTCAGCACTACCTTGCTGGTCAACAGTTTTAACACGCTGACACTGAGCATCTTTATTGCCATTGCAGCCTGGAACTTGAGCCAGGGACGGGACAAGACCCCCGTTCCAGAGGGCGGCGAGGACCCGCAGAAAACGGCTCCGGTTCAGCAGGGGGCGACCTGGTTACGCGCCATTCCTGTCACCTTGGGTGTGGTCATTGGGCTGGGGATGATTGCCTTCTTGCTGGGCTACATCGCCTTGAGCAGTCTGATTGTGCAAGAGGTGTTGTGGCTGAGTCTGGTGATTTGCACCTGCTATGTCCTGGTCGCGCTGATTGCGGATATCGGTCAAAGCCTCTTGCTGCAATTTAAAGAGAAGCGCGCCGCTAATGAATGGAGCAGTACGCAATTGCGTGGCAGCAGCCAGATCGTGATCGTGCTGTCCGGAGCCTTGCGTTTATGCCTGATTATTACGGCGATTACCCTGGTCTTGCTGCCTTTTGGGGAAGACCCCACGCAGTGGCTGCAGCGTCGTTTGGGCTTTTTGGTTAAAGGTTTTTCTTTAGGTCAGGTTCAGTTAAAACCCAGCTCGGTCCTGCTGGCCGTACTGATTCTGGTGCTGGGGATTTTGTTTGTCAAAGCCTTGCAGCGCTGGGTTGCCAACCAGCTTTTACCCGCCACGCGTATCGATCCGGGTATGCGAGTGTCTACTGCTAATCTGTTCAGCTATGTGGGCTACTTTATTGTGGTGGCTACGGCGATTTCGTCTCTCGGAATCGGTCTGGAGCGCATGGCCTGGGTGATTTCAGCCTTGTCGGTGGGTATCGGTTTTGGCTTGCAAGCGGTGGTGCAGAACTTTGTATCGGGGCTGATTTTGTTGGCCGAACGTCCCATCAAAATTGGGGACTGGGTCAGCCTGAACGGGGTAGAGGGCAATGTACGCAAGATCAATGCCCGTGCGACGGAAATTGAAATGTTCGACCGCTCCACCTTGATCGTGCCGAACTCCGAATTCATCACCAAAACCGTGCGTAATGTGACCTTGAGCAATCCCTTGGGGGTAGTGAAGGTCAAGATCAATATGCCTATCGACACAGACGCTAAACGGGTACGTTCTATCATGCTGGATGTGATGCAGAACTACAGCGACGTGCTGGCCGACCCGGCGCCGGATGTGACGCTGGATGGCTTTGATGCCAACGGCTTGCAGTTCACGGCGACCTGCTATGTAAGCTCGCCTCGCATTGGCAGCCGGGTACGTAGTGTCCTGATGTTCGATATTCTGGATGAATTACGCAAGGAAGGTCTGGCGTTGCACCATACTCAGACCATGACGGTGTTGCCTAATACACCGGTCGCCAGCCAGAATGAAAGCGGCAACCCCTTGCTGAATGATTGAACCTCGATAAAAACAACAGGCAGGCCCCAGGGAGACAACAGCCATGAAGACGCTACGACTAGGTGTGCAGGTCTTGCTCTTGTTTCTGGCTCTGCTGGGGGCCTGGCCACAGGCACAGGCACAAGCCTTGTCCGAGGTAGAGCAAGAGCGTGAGATGATTCGAGAGCTGCAGCAGGCCCAGGATGAAATCCGCCTGATGCAGTACCGCCTGGAAGGCAACCAGGTATCGATACGGCCCGAGCGCAGCTACGAGGAAGATCAAAAGCTGGTGCGAACGCAGGAGTTGTCCGGACGGGTGGTGCAGTCTCTGGAGCGGCGTAGCCGCCTGTTGAAGGCACGTTTGCAGGAGCTGGGCGAAGATTCGGGCGATGAGGCCGAGCAGCTCATCGTTCATAACGAACGCATGCAATTGCGCCGTGCCGATGCTGCCTTGCGGGCTGATCTGCGCGTTGCGCGTCTGGTGCAGGTGGAGGCGCAACAAGCCCGTCAGTTGCTGCGAGAGGCGACGGTGCGCTATGAGAAAGCGAAGCGTTGGCGACGCAATGCCTCTTTGGTCCTGCTGGAAAGTTTGCCCGAACTTGCACAGGCCTGGCCCGCTGACCGTTCCAAACTATCTGACTTTGCCCAGCAGTGGCGAGGAACATGGAGCAATAGCAGTTGGCAGCAAAGCAGCGCCTCATTGTGGATGGCGGCGGCGGTTCTGCTTGTGATGCTGGCTTTGTTCCGCGTCATGCCCCTGTGGGTAAGCCGTTATCTGCCAGCCGGACGCTTGCGTCGCTCCAGTCTGATCATTGCTAATTTCTTCCTGTGGTTTATCGCTACCTGGGTGGTAGTGGACCAGCTGGTTGAACTGGTGTTTCAACGGCCAGGCCTTTCTCCCACCCAGTTTGAGCTTCTGGCTTATTTGAAAGTAGGAGCTTGGGCTGCGGCAGTGGCGCTGGCTTGTCTCAAGAGTATGGTGGTTCAGCCTCGGGCTTCCTGGCGTTTGATTCCCGTTTCCACTCAGACTCAGCATAGGCTGCGTTACTTTGCACCCGCTTTTTTCCTGCTGGTGTATGCGGACATCACAAGCAGTTTTTTTCGGGGATCGATAGGTTTATCGGATGCATTTCAGTCCATGGCTGATGGTGTGAGCAGCCTGCTGTATTTGATCCTGTATGGCTATGGTTTGTGGGTTCTGCGAGACGAGCTGTTCAATCGTACTGATGTCGCGGGGCAGGGGGCGAGCCGAACGGGACGCAGTTGGGCTCGTCTGGCCTTTAAAGGCGGCGTCCTTGTTTACATCCTGGTGTTGGGCTTGTTCATCGGCGGCTGGCAAGGCCTGTCGGATGACTTGATGTCGCATTTCATCACCATGCCCTTGATCCTGGGGCTGCTGGCCTACGTTTGTATGGTGTGGCTGCAGGACATTGCGGATTCCTTGCTGACCTATTTACGTAACCGCAGTCATGATCCAGAGGCTGCGCCGATTCGCGTGCAAAGCCAGTTCATCGTTGTGTTTTTTGCTATCGCCCGGATGAGCGTGTTGCTTCTGGCGATCTGGATGGTCAGCGGGGATTGGTTAACTGAACCCAAACAGATGCTGGAGTCGGGACTGGATGTCTCGCGTGAGGCCTTGCGTCTGGGAGCGGTGCAGTGGCGCCTGGACTTGTGGCTGATTGCCTTGGGCGTGATGCTGGTGGGGGCCGTCCTGATTCATTTCCTGCGCACCTGGCTGCGTCAGCATTACATGCCTAACACCACGCTGGAGCCGGGCCTGCAAAATGCGATCGTGGGCATGGTTGGGTACGTTGCCTATTTTGTTCTGTTGGTGATCTGCCTGTCCATGCTGGGTGTGCCGATTGAATCGGTGACCTGGATCTTTACGGCCTTGACGGTGGGTCTGGGTTTTGGCTTGCGAGGCATTGTGCAGAACATTGCCTCTGGCCTGATGCTGATGGTCGAGCGTCCCGTCAAAGTGGGAGACTGGGTGGAGGTAGAGGGCAGCGAAGGCAATGTGCGCCAGATTCGCTTGCGGGCGACCTATGTTGAGCGCTTTGATCGCACCATGGTCATGGTCCCCAACTCCCAGATGATGGGGCGGCAGGTGCGTAATCTGACTTACACCCCGACCTCCTTGGGCGCGATCGAGTCCCGCTTGCTGTTTCCGCTGGATGTGGACGCGGATGCGGTCATGCAGATTTTGCGTGAGGCCGTACAGTCCGAGCCGGAAATTCTGACCGAGCCAGCCCCTATCTTGTCTTGCGACGGAATTTTTGGGGATGGGGTGGCATTCAGCACCCGTTGTTTCATCAATACCATGCGAGTCCAGCGCCGGGTGCGTAGCAATCTGATGCTCGATATTCTGCGGCGCTTGCGTCAACAGGGCATCAGTCTGCATCCGGCCCAACGCTGGGTTCAGGAAGCCATGGACAAGGACAGGGCCGAAGACCCCGACCTTTAGGGTTTTCCCAGTGATTGAAAGCTGAAATATTCATCCGTATAATTTGTTTAGCCACACTAAACAGAATAGACGCATTATGCGTATCAGGATGGATGAGACATGAGCAAGAAACAGTCCCCACAGGACGAGGCCCCCGTATCGCCGTGGCGTGCTGCCAGCGCAGCGGGTTTGGGCACCATGATCGAGTATTACGACTTTCAGCTGTACGGCGTCCTGGCTGTGACGCTAAGTGTGCTGTTTTTTCACGCCGGCAATGAGAACGCGGCCTTGCTGTCCACATTGGCCGTGTTTGGCGGGGCCTTTCTGGCGCGCCCCTTGGGCGGTATTTTCTTTGGCTGGTTTGGCGACAAGCATGGCCGTACCGCTGCCTTGATGTTCACGATTGTGGGCATTGGAGTGGCCAGCGCCTTGATGGGCATGTTGCCTACCTACGCCACGCTGGGCCTGGCTGCACCGGCCTTGCTATTGTTGTGTCGTTTGCTGCAGGGCTTTTTTGCCGGTGGTGAAATTACGGGTGCAGCTACCTATGTGGCAGAATGCTCGCCCCCCGGCAAGCGCGGTTTCTTTGGCGCGTTCAACCCGGCCGCCGCCACTTTGGGCTTGTCCCTGGCCACCGGCGTCGCGGGGTTGGTGACGGCGCTGGTGGGTAAGGAAGCCATGCTGGATTGGGGCTGGCGTATTCCCTTTCTGCTGTCCATTCCCTTGATCATTCTGTGTGTCTGGGCTCGTTCACGTATCGAGGATTCGCCGCGCTTTAAGGAAATGCTCAAAAGCCATCATCCCGAGCACTCGCCCCTGTCCTTGATTGTGCGTGATTACCGCCGTCCCCTTTTGCAAGTCATTGCTATTGGTTTTGCGCAGAATGCAGCAGGCTACGTGGGCGTGGTCTATCTGAGTACCCATTTGATTCACACCCTGAAATACGACGGCACCGCGGTGTTCTGGCTGATTTCCCTGGTCACCTTGTGCTCGGCCTTCATCATGCCTTTTGCCGGTGGCCTGTCTGATCGCTTTGGCCGCAAACCCTTGCTGACGATTGGCTTGCTGGGCTATCTGGTGCTGGTGCCGCTGACGATGTGGGTCGCCTCCTGGGGCAGTTTCCCGCTGGCGGTGATCGCGGTGGCCGTGTCCATTTTGCCCTTCATCGTAGTGCAGGCCGTGGGCTACCCCTTGTATGCCGAATTGTTCCCTACGCGAGTGCGCTATAGCGGCGTGTCGCTGGGCTTTAACATCGCCACCATTCTGGGTGGAGCGACGGCGCCATTCGTGGCGTCCTGGCTGACGGGCCTGACCGGTTCCAGCATGGCACCTGCCTTTTACGTGATGGTAGTGGCGCTGATCGGGATTGTGGCTTTGAGCACGGTGCAGGAAACCTCTGGCCGTCAGTTGGCCGATTGATTTTCAAGGAAGTAAATGATGTCCGGATATTTTCTTTATCACTCCATTGGCATGTTCGAGGGCAAGGAAGCGGCCATGCGTGCCGAGCTGGATCAGTTCAGCCAGGTCTGGTCGGCGCAGGACGATGCCCAGTGGGGGTACGCTCTGGGCCAGAAACAGGCTTTCATGGATGCCTGGGCCCGTTTGATTGGTGCTGATTCCAAGGATATTGCGCTAAGTGAAAACGTCACAGGCGGCCTCTACAGCATTCTGGGTTCTTTGCCTTCGCATGTGCTTAAAGGACGTACCTTGCTGGTTGCGGCCGATTGCTTTCCCAGCCTGCATTTCCTGTTGCAAAAACTGGCCTTGCGCCTGGGCTTCACCTTGCGCACCGTACCTTTGAGCGCCGGCCTGTCCTATGTGACGGACGATGATTTCATTAATGCCTGGGATGACAGTGTGGGTTTGGCCCTGGTGACCTGGGTCAGCTCTACGTCCTCGCACCGGGTGGATGTGGATCGCATGGCGCAATGTGCGACGGAGCACGGCAGCCTGATGGCGCTGGATTTGACACAAGCTGCCGGGCTGGTGCCGTTCACCGTGCATGAAGGCGTGGCCTTTACCTTGTCGGCCTCCTTGAAGTGGGCATGCGGCGTGTCCGGTGCCAGCCTCTTGCATGTGCGTGCAGATTTGATCGAGCAGTGCGAGCCGGAGTTTCGCGGCTGGTTCAGCCAGGAAAATCCCTTTAACTGGAATCTGGACCAGTTCAGCTATGCTGACGGCGCGCGTCGTTTCGACCACGGCACACCGGCTATTTTGGGAAGTATTGCGTCCCTGCCTGGCATGCGTTTCGTGCTGGAAACCGGCGTGGAAAAACTGCTGGAGCAAAACCGGGCATTGACGGCGGTCTTGCTGGATCGTGCGGCCAAAGCCAATTGGCCCGTGCTGACCCCATTGGCCGAGAACGAGCGCGGCGGCAGCATCATGTTGCGCGCCAGCAGTGCCCAGCGCGCTCAGGCTATGGTGGATCAGCTGCGTGAGCAGGAGCTCTATTGCGATCAGCGTGACGGCGTATTGCGTCTGTCGCCCGGTAATGTCTGCACCGAGCAGGATGTACTGCGCTTGTGCGACACCTTGCAAGCCGGTTGGTAAAGGAGGAGGGGATATGGATAGCCAAACCTGGGCTCATCAGGCCAGCCGTCGTATCGAACGATCCGCCAAGGTCGTGATGGACTATATGGCGGATCTGGATGCGCTGGGACGCTGGTCCCTGGGCTGCTTTGACACCGAAACGGTGGAGCCTGGCCTGGTGGTGGGGACGTCCTTGTTTGATGGTGGCCAAACCCATGTCAGCGTGGAGATTCTGGCCGAGCAAGGGCTGATTCGCTATTGGGTAGGTAGCGCCACGCAACGTACCCCGCGCATCAGCGCCATGGTGCAGCCGCTGGATCAGAATTCCTGCATTTTGATCATGCTGGCGACACGCGGTGCAGACATGGATGAAAACCGCTGGCTACGTTTGCAGCGTTGCCATGAAACCGAGCTGGACCTGATTCAGGCCCAGCTGCACAGCGCCGCCTAGTGCTCGTGCTTAATAGCTGGGTGGGGTGATCGCCACAATAAAGCGCACATCCGTGTCGTAAGGATTGCGGTAGGCATGGGGCAGGCTGGAGTTGAAATAACAGCTATCGCCCGTTTGCAGACAGTGCTGATCATCCCCTACATCGACCAGCAGCCGGCCTTCCGTCACCAGCACACATTCCTCGGCAGGGTGGCTCCAGCGCTGCCCGACCGAGCTTCCTCCCGGCGGCAAGAAGCCCGCCAGCATTTCAATACTGCCAAAGCCCGGTGACACCCGCTGGTACTGCACGCCCGAAGCGGATTGAATGCTCATGCGCTCGTTCTGGCGCACCACCGCCACTTGCTCCACATTGTCATCCAGCAGGGAAAACAAGGGCGTATCCAGCGCACGTGCAATTTGGCGCAGGGTATCCAGACTGGGTTGGGTCAAACCGCGTTCCACCTGGCTGATCAGGCCGGGGGAGACTTGGGCAAGCTCGGCCAGCTTGCGCAGAGACAGTTTTTTATGAAGTCGGACTTGGCGAATACGCAAAGCGGCCATGTAGAAGCGGGGGTAGATAGTAAAGCCGTCATTGTAAGACAAGCCCGCAGGGCTGAGGAGCGCGGGACCTGGCCCACCTGCTGCTTATCGGGCCAATCGGTTCAGGTCTTTGCCATCAGTTGGGGATCGTCGGCCCATTTTTCTTTGATATGCAGCATTTCAGGCAGGCATTTGTCCAGCAGGGCGATCAGTTGCGGGTCAAAGTGCTGGCCGGATTGTTCGCGCAGATAGTTGATGCAGCGCTCTACACTCCAGGCTTTCTTATAGGGCCGCTCACTGGCCAAGGCATCAAACACATCGGCCACCGCCACGATGCGGGCGGGCAGGGGGATATTCTCGCCTTTTAAACCGTAGGGATAGCCACTGCCATCCCATTTTTCATGGTGATACAGCGCGATCGTGCGTGCCAGTTTTAACAAACCATGCGAGTGCTGGCCAATAATGCGGGCGCCAATCAAGGTGTGCGTACGCATGATTTCCCATTCTTCGGGTGTTAGCTTGCCGGGTTTTTGCAGGATGGAATCCGGGATGCCGATTTTGCCAATATCGTGCATGGGCGCGGCGTGCAGCAGTTCGTCGGCCGCTTCGCTGGAGTAACCCAGCCAATGGGCCAGAATGCGCGTGTAGTGGCTCATGCGGATGACGTGGCGGCCAACTTCGTTGTCCTTGTATTCGGCCGCTGTCCCCAGGCAACGGATAATCTGCAGGCGGCTGTCGCGCAGTTCCTGCATTTGTACCAAGGACAGATGGTTGCGTATGCGTGCCTTCAGAATCGCCGGGTTAAAGGGTTTGGAGATGTAGTCCACCGCCCCCATGTCCAGCCCCATTTGCTCATCCTGCGGCTGCGAGAGTGCGGTTACAAAAACAACGGGTATGTGGCGGGTTTTAAGGTCGGCCTTCAAGGCTCTACAGACTTCGTAACCCGACATTTGCGGCATCATGATGTCCAGCAAGATCAGGTCCGGTAGATCCCGTTGTGCCAGCTCCAGCGCCTTGATGCCATCTTTGGCAAAGAGCAGCCGGAAATCCTGTTGCAGCGTATGGCGCAGAATCTGCAGATTGGCGGGCTCGTCATCGATGAGCAAGAGGGTGGGGCGCGGTGAGGTAAATTCATTCATGGCGTGGCGGATCCTTGGCCAAGCTCGCATTCAGGTCTTTGATCAGCTTGGACAGGATCAGGCTGGCTTGAGCAAAGTCGAACACGTCGATGGTTTTATTAAGATCATTCAGGGTATCGGTTTGCCCTGTGCTTTCCAGATACTGACAGACCACTTGCAAGGCAGGCTCATCCAGCTCGTTGAGCAAGACGCTGCTATGCAGAATGTGGAGATGGTTCAAGGCAACGTCTGGGGTATGCACCACGACGTGTTGAGGGTCTGAATAAGGAGTCGGTGGGCCGTTGTGGCTAAGTTCTTGAACGATGCGGTTGAACATTTCCTGCAACTGTTCAATACGGCGACGCATCTGGCGAGTTTGACCACGACGAATTTTTTCTTCCAGCTCGGCGCTGAGGGCAGACACTTGGGGCAGGCCCAGATTGCCGGCGGTGCCGCGAATGCCATGCAGGCTGCCCAGCACAATTTCCCAGTTCGGGGATGCCTGCTTGATTTCATCGAGTGGGTAGCGGGTATGCAGGTCAGACAGAAAGCTCAGCAGAGCGCGGCGCAGACGGACCTGGGAACCCCACAGGCTCAGGCCCAACTCCCAATCGATCAGGCTGCTCTCTTGTGGTTCGACGCTGTGCTCCAGGGGACCAGTGGGGGGCAGACCCATCACCATGGCAATTTCTTGCAGCAAAGAAGGCAGATCCAGCGGTTTGGTGGCAAAGCCATTCATGCCGGCCTCCTGGGCCGCATGACGGTCGGACTCCATGACACTGGCAGTCAGCGCAATCAGAGGCAAAGGCAGACGCGCTTCACGGCGCTCCTGTTCGCGCCACCGGCGGGCGGTTTCCAGACCGTCCATCTCGGGCATGTGCACATCCAGCAAGGCCACATCAAAATCTTCTTTGGACAGCAGCTCCAGCACTTTGTGACCGTTGTCGGCCGCTGTCACGGAGTGTCCGTGCTGCTCCAGGGCCAAGGTCAGCAGTTCCTGATTCAGGCTGATGTCATCGGCCACCAGAATGCGCAGCGGCGGCAGGCGGGGCACGGGCTGATCGTCCGGGCTCAGGCTGGGTTCTTTACCCGGTTCCAGGGGAATACGGACTTCAAAGACGCTGCCCACGCCCAGGGTACTTTCAACCTTCAGCGTGCCGCCCATCAGATCCACCAACTGGCGGGCAATGGATACGCCCAGGCCGGTACCGCCAAAACGGCGGCTGATGGATACATCGGCCTGTGTAAAAGGGGTGAACACATGGCGCAACTGCTCAGGAGTCATGCCAATGCCGGTGTCCGTGACGCGGATGGAGACGGTATTGCGCCCTGGTTCGGGATTGACATCCACATGCACCGCTCCGCTTTGGGTGAACTTGATGGCATTGCCGATCAGATTGTTCAGCACCTGCTGAATCCGCATCGGGTCGCCCTTGTAAAACTGATGCAGCTCGGGCGCATGGTTCAGACGGAACTCCAGGTTCTTGGCATCCGCTGCCAAACGCAAGGAGGCCACGACCTGATTGCACAATTCAATCAGCGAAAAATCCACTTGCTCCAGCTCGACCGAGCCGCGTTCCAGCTTGGTGGTATCCAGAATGTCGTTCAGCAAGGCCAGCAAGGAGTGGGCGGACTGGTTGATGATGGCAAGGTGCTTGTTTTGCTGCGCATTGATCTGATCATTCAGCATCAAGTCGCTAAAGCCAATAATCGCGTTGAGCGGGGTACGGATTTCATGGCTCATATTGGCCAGAAAAGCCGTCTTGGCCTGGGCTGCCTGCTCGGCTTTTTCCGCACTTTGACGCAGGGATTCGGTCAGTGCCTTGTAGCGGCTCATGTCAGTGACAAAACCGACAAACAGCGGGTCACCCGGCTGGCGTACCTTGCCCACGGCCAGGCGCATCGGCAGCAAGCTGCCATCCTTGCGCAAACCGGTGACATCCCGGCCTACGCCAATAATTTTTGGGTCGTTGGTGCGTAAATAATTGGACAGATAGCTGTCGTGGCGCGAGCGGTCCGGCTCGGGCATCAGCATGTTCACATTGCGCCCCAGCACCTCGCCAGCCTTCCAGCCAAACAGGCGTTCGGCTGAATGGTTGAAGTCCAGAATGGTGCCGTGGCTGTTGATGGTAATAATGCCGTCAATCGCCGTATCCACAATGGCCCGGTTATGCGATTCGCTTTCTTCCATCTTCAAGAACAACTGGCGGTAGCGCAGCAGGCCGTTGGCCGCGGTCACCAGTACCGTCACCGTAATGGTGAAGGTGGACAGCACTATGGAGGCAAAGGTGATGTTGAAGATGATCATGTCATCGGGCGGTGTGGTCTGGCCTATAAAGCGGGCGGCCGCCATGCCGGTATAGTGCATGCCGGAAATGGCCAGGCCCAGCACAATGCCGCTGATGACCACGCGTTGCAGCAAGGTCAGGCGGGTGCGATGCAGGCGAAAGCGTATCCACAAGGCCAGCGTGGCCAGTACCACGGCCAGCACAATCGACAAGAAGAAGGTAAAGGGCTCGTAGCGCAGCATCGGTGCCATCCGCATGGCCGCCATGCCGCTGTAATGCATGGTGCCTATGCCCAGGCCCACCAAAATGCCGCCCACAATCAGGTGCGAGCGCTGGACACGAGCTTGCGAGAGGATTTGCAGCGCCACCCAGGATGCGCCCACGCTGGGCAGAACCGACAGCATGGTGATGGCCGGATCGTAATGGACGCTGGTACAGAGTTCAAAGGCCAGCATGCCAATAAAGTGCATGGTCCAGATGCCGCCGCCCAAAGCAATGGCACCCGTGCAGATAGCAATCTGGCGATGCAGGCGCAAGTCCGCCATGCGGGCAATATGGGCCGTGTGCAGGGCCATGCCCGAGGAGAAGATGGCAACCAGTAGCGACAGGATGACCAGACCACTGTTATAGCTGCCAACCAAAAAGGGAGCCATCTGGTCCGCACTGATGAAGAACTGGTCGAGTATCCGCATAGGTGCTTATGTCCGAAGCGGCCCATGAAGGCCAAGTTAGACGAAATGTGTCAGGCTCCCCCTGCCTGCCAGAGGGAATGTAACGGTGAAATTCGGATAGGTTACCGAGTTTGTCTCTTACTGTGCAGTTTTTTGTATGGATTGAACAAAAATATTCATGGCTAGAGCAGCGTTCCGGTCAAGAGCAGCGCGGCGACGGAGAAATAAATGACCAAACCGAGCACGTCCACCAGAGTCGCCACCAAGGGCGCCGAGGCACTGGCCGGGTCAAAACCGACGCGTTGCAAGATGAAGGGCAGCATGGAGCCAATACAAGAACCAAAGGTCACAATGCCCACCAGAGCCAGCCAGATGGTGAAGGCAATCAGCAAGGAATGTTCGCCGTAGTCGTACAGCCCCAGGTGTTGCCAGACTTCAATACGAATAAAGCCGATCGCCCCCAACATGGTGCCCAGCACCAGACCCACGGGCAGTTCCCGCAGCAGCACGCGCCACCAGTCGCGCACCCGGACTTCGCCCAGGGCCAGACCGCGAATGAGCAGGGAAGTGGCTTGGGAGCCGGAGTTCCCGCCGGAGCTCATGATCAAGGGGATGAACATGGCCAGGACCACGGCCTTTTCCAGCTGAATTTCGTAGTACTGCATGGCACTGGCCGTCAGCATTTCACCCAGGAACAGAATGGCCAGCCAGCCGCCCCGTTTGCGGATCATGGTGCTAAAGCCCGCCTGCAAATAGGGTTTGCCAATATGCTCGGCACCCCCGAAGCGGTTCATGTCTTCGGCGGCCTCGTCCATCAGGGCGTCAATCACGTCGTCCACCGTCACAATGCCGATGATGGCATTGGCCTCGTCCACCACTGGAATGGCCAGAAAGTCGTGGCGGCGTATCAGTTGGGCCACGGCCTCCTTGTCCGTCAGGGCCTGCACGGCAATGGGGCTGTCGCCACTCCACAACTCGGTCAGGGCCGCTTGCGGGTCGGCGCACACCAGCTTGCGCAAAGGCACCACAAATTGCAGTTGTTGCTTGTCGTTGACCACATAGATGGCATAGACCGTTTCGCGGGTACTTTCCACTTCCCGAATGTGCTGCAAGGTTTGTGCCACATTCCAGCTCATGGGCACTTGCAGAAACTCGGTAGTCATGATGCCGCCGGCTGTGTCTGCCGGATAGTGCATCAGACGCATGATGGAGGTGCGGGTGTGCTGGGTCAGGCGGCCAAGAATCTGCTCCTGGTCTTCATGGTCCAGGTCTTGCAGCAAGTCGGCCATTCGGTCTTCGGCCAGTTGCTCCAGCACTGGCAGGCGTTCGGGACGTGTCAGCTCCATCAAGAGCGCACTGGCCCAACGCAACTCCGGCACTTCCAGCAAGGCTTGCAGACGTTCGTTATCCAGCTCCTGGGCAGCGAGCAGCGCGGGGCGTTGCTCCAGCTGATTCAGGGCCAGAACAATATCGGCAATCGGGGTTTGGGGGCCAAGTAGCTCAGTTGATGGATGCGTGGACATGCAATACTCCAGTGGGCGTGCAGGTACAGGGTCTTGAGTTCAGGAGGTTGGCACCGGGCCAACAGACCGTAAAGCGAACCGGCTCAGTTCGCACGAAACTCGCTAGGATAGCGTTCTTTGCGGATACGTGCTTCCTAAGCCGGGCGCAGGAAACGCCAGGCCGCTGCATTTTGTCTGGGAAATTGCTGATGCTGTGGTCTAAGTATGTCTGTGAATCGATCCATGATTTACCCATAGAACCGCTCAGTGCACTACCAAGCTGAAACTCAGCGTGATGAAGAATATCGCCATCGTAGGGAGGTCTGCGCTGGAAGTCAAAGCGATTGCAATGATGCGCAAAAAAATGATTTGTGCTGTTAAGGTGAGGCTTGTGCCCCTGCACCGAACTTGAGACGGTTCAGAGGGTGCTATAGTGCCCGCTTTGCCGCATAACGGCGACTCGACCCCGGCGGGCCAAGGCCCACTACACGATCAGGAACAACCATGAGCAATGCGATTAATTTTGACAAAGGCAACTACCGCTTCATTCCGACCGGCGTGAACCGCTTTTCGGGCGGGGTGGCCGCTCAGCCCGGTTACGAGATCTGCCGGGTCGTGTTTTCTGCTCCCGTGCCACTGAAAGAAGGTTTTGACTTGATTCAGGCCGTGCTGGAAGCAGAAGAGCGTCCCTTGACAGCCTTGTGCGCCTGCGAGCTGCGCTCGCCCGAGCCAGTTAGCGACAGCGACTTCAACAAGTTCAATGAGCTGTATCTGGAAACGCTGAAAGAGTGGGGCCTGGTCAAAGGCAAGCATAATCCGGTCGCCCGCAGCAACGTGTCGCCGCTGGTAGGCGCACCTGCCGAGCCCAGTTTTTACGCTTTCAGCTACACGGTGGAAACCGATATTGAAGAAGCCACCTTTGTGATCGCAGGCAGCTGCGAAGTCCCCGAAACGCCCGACGACTATATAGAGAGCATTGTGGCCTACCAGGACGTGTCGCCTGAAGGGCTGTTGCAGAAGGCGCAATGGGTTCTGGGTGAAATGGAGCGTCGTCTGGAAGTGTTGGGCCATGAGTGGGCTGACACGACGGCCACCCATGCGTACACGGTGCACAATCTGCATCCTTTCATGGCTACTGAACTGGCTCAGCGCGGTGCGATCAACCATGGCTTGGGCTGGCACCTGGCCCGTCCTCCCGTCAAGGATCTGGAGTTTGAAATGGATTGCCGCCGTATCCTGAACGAACGCGTGCTGACCATTGATTAATTGATCAGCCCTAAAAAAAACAGGCCCACGCTAGCGTGGGCCTGTTTGTTTGATGTCTGGCTGTTTATGCCTGGCTATAAGCTGCCTGGCTGGCAGACTGCTGATAGCGACGACGCACAATCAGGCCCCACGTCAAGCCCAGAACGGCGGACGCCAAAGAGCCGCACAGAACGCCCAGCTTGGCAGCATCCAGCAAAACGGGCTCGGCAAAGGCCAGGTTGGCCACAAAGATGGACATGGTAAAGCCAATACCGGCCAGCAAACCAATCAGGGTGACGCCGGCCCAATCCATGCCGGCAGGCAGGGTACATAGCCCCAAGCGTACGGGCAACCAGGTGCCCAGCAAGACGCCCAGGGGCTTGCCCACAATCAGGGCAATCGCCACACCAAACAGGGCGCTTTGTGCACCGGCGGCATTCAGGTCCAGACCATTCAGGCTGACCCCGGCATTGGCCAGCGCAAACACCGGCATGATGATGAACGCTACCCAGGGATGCAGCAGTGCAGGAATACGCTGGACCGGAGGCAGAATCTCGCGTTGAGCCAACTGCATTTTCTGCAGCGTGTGCATGACTTCGTGGGTGTCATGCTGGCTTTCCAGTTTGGTGGCCAGTTCCAGATTCAGGTGACGGGCCTTGCGAGGCAAGGGCAGGGCGCGCACAGGGCTCATCATGCCCAGAACCACACCGGCCAGGGTGGGGTGAGCACCTGTCTTCAACAAGCCAAACCACAGGATCGCACCGGGAACGACATAGGCCCAGGCCGAGCCTATGCCCATTTTTTGCAGACCCAGGACGGCCACAATACCAACGGCTGCAATCAGGAAGGCGCTATAGTCCAGGCCACCCGAGTAGAAGAAGGCAATGATCAGGATGGCGACCAGGTCATCAATAATGGCCAGCGCCAGCAAAAACACCCGCAAGCTGGGGGGCAGGGAGCGGCCCAGCAAGGCCAGCACACCCACTGCAAAGGCAATATCGGTGGCAGTCGGAATGGCCCAACCCATCAGCACCTTCGGGTCGGGATTCATGGCGGCGTAGATCAGCGCGGGCAGGGTGATGGCGGACAGGGCGGCACAGATAGGCAGCATGGCCGAGCGCCAGTCGGACAGGGCACCGTCATGGATCTCGCGGCGGATCTCCATCCCGACAACCAGGAAGAACAAGGTCATCAGAATATCGTTGACCCAAAAATGCAGATCTTGCGAGAAACGCCAGGAGCCCAGCTCCAAGGTCACTTGGGTGTGCCACAGGGCAGAATAGCTATCGGCAAATGAAGAGTTGGCCCAGATCAGGGCTATGGCGGCAGCCATCAACAAGACCACACCGCCCAGGGCCTCGATATGCAGGAGGCGTTGCAATTGGGCTTGCAACTGGCGGGTCAGAACATGGGCGCGCGGCAAAGGCGCACCGGAAGAAGGGTGGGACATGGTCGGCAAATCTCCACAAGGCGGCCCGACCTTGCGTATGTAATTAACCTGCCTTGCTGCACCATGCCAGCAAAACACCCTGCGCAATTATAGGGATGGAGCCTCTTTAAGGCAATCGTCAGCTTGGGTCTGTGTCGGGCGCAATATGTATGGGAATCGTGACTGGCCCATCGTTGGTCAGGCTCAATTGCATATCGGCACCAAATACGCCGCACTGGGTATCAGGCAGCCGGGTGCGGGCCATGGCTACCAGCTCGTCAAACAAGGGCTGGCTGATTGCAGGGGGCGCAGCGCGGCTGAATCCTGGACGGTTGCCCTTGCGCGTATCGGCCGCCAGGGTGAACTGGCTAACCAGTAATAGCTGACCACCGGCTTGCTGCAAGTTCAGGTTCATCTTGCCTTGCTCGTCCGAGAAAATGCGCAGGGCCAGCAATTTATCCAGCAAGCGTGTGGCTTGCTCGCGGGTGTCACCGTGCTCGGCACAGACCAGAACGGCCATGCCTGCGCCAATTTTTGCGACAGTCTGGTTTTCAATATCGACTTGGGCCTGGCGTACCCGTTGAATCAAGGCAATCATATTTATTCACTAAAATCAGTGGCCGACAGATTTGGAGAACAGATTCACAATCAGCACACCCACCACAATAAAACCGATGCCAATCATAGCGGCCAAATCCAGCTTCTGCTTGAAGACCACCCAGCCAATCAAGGAAATCAGCACAATGCCCACGCCACTCCAGATGGCATAGGCCACCCCAACCGGCATGACGCGCAGGCTGAGCGACAGGAAGTAAAACGCACCTGCGTAGAACATGATGGTGAAGGCGCTGGGCATCAGGCGCGTGAACTGTTCGGAGCGCTGCAGCAAGCTGGTGGCGATGATCTCGAAGAGAATCGCGATGAATAAATGCAGGTAGGCGAGGCTTACAGGGGTCATTGAAAATCAGGGTTGGAAACTGAACCAGCCAGGTAGCAGCAAGACACTGGCCCACAAGGCGGCCGAGGCCCAGGATGAGATATGAAAACTCAGAGGCGACATGGCACAGGTGCCCGCAATCAAGGGGACAGTTGAGCGCAAGGGACCAACAAAGCGGCAGGCCACAATACTAAACCATCCCCAGCGTGCAAAAAAAGCCTGCGCTTTTGCATACAGATGCAAACGCTTGCGGGCCCACTCGAAGTGGAACAGATTGCCACCGTAACGCTGGCCCAGAAAAAACGAGATGGCATTGCCCAGGCCGGCGCCCAGTGTCACGGACAGCCAGATCGGCAGCAAGCTCATTTCCCCGGCACCGACCAGGGCACCGACGGATAAAAGGATGGCTGTACCCGGTATGATCAGGGCCAAAAAGGGCAGGGACTCGACCAGGCACAAAGCGAAAACAGCGGGGGCCACCCATTGTGGGTTGGCGCTGATCAGGGCTGTGGCCTGTTCTGCAAAATTGCTTAGAGTGCTCAGCATATCAACCAGAAGGAAGGGACAGCATCATTGCAGTCTTTTAGTTCAGGGCAAGGCTCAGAATCAGGCGGTCCTTGTGCTGCAAGCCGTCCTCAAACAGGGCCTCGTCGTAATGGTGCAGGAAATAATCGGGCTCTACCGCTATCACTCGAAAGCCGGCGCGCTGATAGAAAAACAGGGGGTAGCCAATGGTGCCGGTGGCCACATATAAGGTTTGACCACCTTGTTCGCGTACATAGCTAATCAGGGCAGACAGCAGCTTGGCACCCAACCCATGACCCTGGTGCGAGGGCTGAACGGCGATGTTCATCAGCTCCCAATCCTGGGCGTTCCTGCGCTGCAAAATAGCAGCCGCCACGATGTGTTCCTGATCTTTAATGCACCAGGCGTGCGGTGTGTCTTTGTAGCTTTCAATCAGACTTGTGCTGGGATCAGCTTCCAGAAGCAAAGCCATGGGCAGGCTGGAGCCATGGACCTGTTCAGCTTGCCCAAAATCGTTGCTTTGGCTCATGAGAAATCCCCGTCCACGTAAAACCATTGGCCTTGTTCAAGGACAAAACGGCTGACTTCATGCAGACGGTTCGCCCGGCCATTCAGACGGTTGCGAGCGACAAATTCCACAATCGCTTCCGTGTCGGAAACACGTTCATGACGTCGCACATCCAGGCCCAACCATTGCAAACCTTCCGGATTGGGTTCCAGCGAATGAGGGCGGGTGGAGCTATGCCAGGTGGCCAGCAGATAGTCCAGATCGTCGCGCACAAAAGCGCTGTACCGCGAGCGCATCAGGGTAGCCGCATCGGGGGCTTGCAAGTACTGCGGGCCTTGGTGCCAAGGGCCGCAACAAACTTCGTAGGTTTTGGGATTGCCGCAGGGACAGGAGTTTTTTGAAGAGGAAGACTTTTTCAAGAGCGTAACTGCCAAGACCAAAGAATGGCACAAGCATACCTGAAAGCAGGTATTGGTTTATGGCGCCACCGCGACGAAAAGTAAGGATTTACAGACCAGGCTTTGCTGTAGCTGGACTGCTTGTCAGGCAGGGGCGTTCGAGGGAGTACGGGTGTTGGTAATGTCTGATTGGTTCATCGTACGGGTAAAAAGTTCCTGGCCGAGCATCCAGCGTTTGGTAGCGGCGGCCCGATGCTGTGCTGCATCCTGAGTTGTGATCCCTGGAATCCCCATAAAAAAACCCGCCCGCAAAAGCGGACGGGTTAGCGGCATGCGATTCGCTGCGTCGAAGGGGCTTATTTAGCCGCGTCGATGCGCTGTTGCATACGCTGGGCGCGTTCTTTGGAACCGGGGTGCGAGCTCATCACGCTGCTTTCGCCGCCGTCCAGAGCTGCCAGTTTTTCAAAGGCAGAAACCAGACCCTGGGTCTTGAGCTTGCGCTCGGTCAGCAGGTCAAAGGAGTAGTCGTCAGCGTCGGATTCTTGCGATTGCGAGAACTGAGCGTTCAGGAAGGCTTCGGACAGCTCGCCCAATTGGCTGGAGTTCAACTGAGCAACCACACCGTTACCGGTGGCGGCAGCAGCGTCACGAGCAGCGGACAGACCGTAGGCGGTTTGCATGGCTTTCTTGCTGTGGCCCAGTTCAACGTGGCCCATTTCGTGACCGATCACGCCGCGCAGTTCGTCGTCGTTCATCTTGTCCATCAGACCGGCATACACACGGATACAACCGTTAGCCATGGCCCAGGCGTTCACTTCCTGAGTCTGGTAAACCTTGAAGTTCGGTGTTTGACCGTTCAACTGTTTCGCCAATGGCTTAACGACACGTTGCAGGCGCTTGTTGTACTTGCTGTTGGGGCTGGCCACTTTGTTTTCAGCATCCATCTGCTTGCAGGACTGATCCGACAGAGCAATCACTTCCTGATCGGACAAATTGAACGCCTGGACAGCCTTGCTGCCGGCACCGACCATGCCACCCACATCCATTGTCTGACAGCCTGCAGTCAGGCCAGCGACGGCCAGCATAGCGGCCAATGCACCCATACGAAAAGTCATGAACTTCCCCTTCTACTTATATAAAGAGAAGCGATTTTAATGACTAGGCGGCGAAGGGTTCCTGTATAAAACAAACTTTAACAATTGTTGTTTATGTACTTACAGTTATATAAAAGACGTTGGGCAGCACGATAAGCGATTTTGGCTGCTTTTAAGGGCAGGGA
>NZ_JAHKKC010000022.1:0-62670 GCF_020496585.1 Alcaligenes sp. 13f | reverse complement strand
TCCGTTCACAGGGCAGTCATACGCCCTTCCTACACTGCCCGCAGTCCTGATCCGATGCCAACTGAGCAGCCCACCCCCACGCACAGTCTGGCCTCTCTTTTCACTTTTCTACACGAGTGGCTGTATGACCTTCTCTCCCCGTCTTCCCAAGTCCCCGGCATTGCAGCGCATGCAGCAAGCCGGGCTTACTCTGTCCATGGCCCTGCTGCTAAGTGCTTGTAGTGGTGGCTCCGGCGGCAATGATGGCTCCACCAGTCCTGGCGTGGACCCGGAACCCCCTACCGTTGAACCCGGCGACAAACCCCAGGCTCTGGGTGGCAAAAAAGCACTGATCGTCACCATCGACGGTTTGAGCTACGAAGCCTTGTTGCAAGCCCGTCAGGCCGGCCAGCACCCCGCCCTGAAATCACTGACCATCGCGCCCGCACAAACCGGCGGCTATGTCGGCACCAGCAGCGAACAACGCACCCTGCCCGTCCCTGGCTGGGCCTCCCTGATCACCGGCGTTTGGGCAGACCAGCACGGCCTGCGTGGCGTAGGCACTGCCGCTCCCACACTGAGCGCCCCCACCCTGCTAGCCCTGGCTGACAAGCAGCCCCAGGCCGCCATGGCCCTGAGCGCCGCCGACTACCGCAAGCTGCTGGGTGAAGACCTGCAGGCCGGACGCATCGTCGAAGCGGCCAACTGCACCGATTCCGACAGCTGTGTCAGCGAGCAAACCGAAAAATACCTGCAGCAAGGCAAATCCCTGATTCTGGCCCAGATCCAGGCTCCCGCCCGTGCCGCATCCCAGGGTGGCCTGGGTGGCCAGGCCTACCAGCAAGCCGTGCAAGCCTCGCTGGCCTCCGTGGACAAACTGTTTGCCCTGATCGAAAAACGCAAGCAGGCAGACGCTTCGGAAGACTGGTTGGTCATTCTGACCACCAGCTATGGTCTGGACGAATTTGGCGGCACCACTGGCTCGCAATTCAACCGCAACAAGACCAGCTTCATCGCCACCAACAAGACACTGGCCTCCTTGCCAGCCGTTGACAGCGCCGTGACCAGCACGACGGACATGAACACCCTGGCGGCTGTCATCGACATTGCCCCCACCGTGCTGTCCCACCTGGGCATCCAAAGCGAACAGTACCGCTTCCGTGGCTCACCACTGCAAGCTGAAACTCGTGTGCGCAACGTGTCCTTCAGCAAACCCGCCGACAAGAACATGGTGGACCTGAAATGGGTACTGGATGGTGACGCCTCGCAGGAAATTCAGGTCATGCGCGACGGCAAGCTGATCGCTACCCTGCCTGCCGGCACAACCCAGTACTCCGACCCAATGCCCACCTCGGACACCGAGCAGATCTACTCGCTCTACTACTCGATCCAGACAGGCAAGGCAGCGTCCGCCCTGAAAGCAGAAGTAGGTTACAAACCCCCACCCAAACTGGCTGACACCCTGAAAAACGGCCTGCAAAGCTACTACACCTTCAACGCCCAGCCCTTTACCGATAGCAAAGGTGGCAGCAGCCTGCAAACCTCCACCCCATCCGTGCCCGCCGGCCAGCTGATTGCCGCCGACTTCCTGGACCCCAGCACCGCCAAAGGCGGCCTGCGCATCCTGGGCAGCAATGTTGATGCCAATGGCAACCGAGGCTACCGCCTGGCCATGAGCCGCGACCTGTTCTCCCTGAGCAGCGTGCCCAAAATGACCATCGGCTTCTGGTTCCGCACCCCCGACAACTGCCAGGGTTACGGCGCTTCCATCATGGCCAACAAGAACTACGACTCGGGCAACACCGCCGGTTTTGCACTGGGCCTATTCAATTCCGGTGGCTGCGATATCCGCTTTAACACCGGCTACGGCGGTGGCCGTAATGAAAGCCAAGGCTACAACGTCACACCCAACGAGTGGGCTTATGTTGCCGTCGTGATCGACAAGGCGGATGGCCGGATGATGGGCCACGTATTCGACCCCAAGAAAGGGGCGCAATTTAGCTCCGTAGCCCTGGAAGCCCGCACGATCCAGGCCCTGGGCGGCACTGGCACGGGTGAACTGGGCTTGAACGAAGACGTTACCGGCCAGTACTACAAACGCTGGGGACGCAGCGACATCAACATGGACTTTGGCGAGCTGGCCATCTGGGATCGTGCCCTGAGCACGGACGAGCTGACCAGCATCTATGAATCTCGCCAACCTTTGTCCAGCCTCCAACCCTGATCGCCACGCAAGGACTTTTCATGACTCCCAAGAACACCTCACTTACCTTCGAGCGCCTCAAACGCGCATCTGTCTTGCTGATGTTCTGCGGGCTGCTGGCTGCCTGCGGTAGCGGCGGCGGTAGCGGTTCGGATGACACCGGCTCGCCGGAAGGACCGACCGAACCGGGCAAGCCCACTCCAGAACCTGCGCCGCAACTCAAATGCGCCCCTTGATTGATTAAGAGATTAAGCACAATGACTTCACGCCGCACATTCCTACGCAACATGACGGGTGCCAGCCTGGCAGCCGGCTCTCTGGCCGCCTTTCCTCCCAGCATCCGCAAGGCGCTCGCCATCCCGGCCAATAACAAGACGGGCACCATCAAGGACGTAGAGCACATTGTGGTTCTGATGCAAGAGAACCGCTCCTTTGATCACTACTTCGGCACCCTGAAAGGCGTACGTGGTTTTGGTGACCGCTTCACCATTCCACTGCCCAATGGCCGCAACGTCTGGCAGCAAAATGTCAGCTCGACCGAAACCGTGATGCCTTATCACCTGGACAGCACCAAAGGGAATGCCCAGCGTGTCAACGGCACCCCGCACTCCTGGTCGGACGGTCAGGCGGCCTGGGACCACGGCCGCATGGCTTTCTGGCCCAAGCACAAGAACCGCCACTCCATGGGCTTTTATCGCGAAGCCGAAGTGCCCTTCCAGTTCGCCATGGCCAATGCTTTCACCCTGTGCGATGCCTACCACTGTTCCATGCACACGGGCACGAACTCGAACCGCATGTTCTTGTGGACCGGTACCAATGGGCCCTCGGGCAGCGGCGAATGTACGGTGAACAACGCCTGGGACAGCCTGGGCCCCTCGCTACTGGGTTACGAGTGGAAAACTTACCCCGAGCGTCTGGAAGAAGCCGGCATCAGCTGGAAGGTGTACCAGAACCTGCCTGACAACTTCACCGACAACTCCTTGGCAGGTTTCAAGCAATATCGCCGCGCCAATGAGCAGTCCGGCAAGCCAACCAACACCCCTTACGAACCTTCGGATGATGTGGGCAACCCGCTGTACAAAGGCATCGCTAACACCATGCCCGATGGCGGTTTCTTTGGCCAGCTGCGTAAAGATGTAGAAGAAGGCAATCTGCCCCAGATCTCCTGGGTGGTGGCGCCCGCCAATTACTCCGAACACCCAGGCCCATCAAGCCCGGTGCAAGGTGCCTGGTACACCCAGGAACTGCTGGATGCTCTGACAGCCAACCCCGAGGTCTGGAGCAAGACCGTACTGCTGGTCAACTTTGACGAGAACGACGGCTTCTTTGACCACGTGCCTTCGCCCTCCGCGCCATCCATTGATCCGGTCACCGGCAAGCCCGCAGGCAAAACGTCCTTGAGCGAAGAAGAAATCGCGTTCGAATACTACAACTACCCCAGCCCCAAAGGTCTGTTGGGCCAGCCCCCCCGTGACGGCAAGGTCTTTGGCCCCGGCGTGCGCGTGCCCATGTACGTGATCTCCCCCTGGAGCCGTGGCGGCTGGGTGAACTCGCAAGTGTTTGATCACACATCCGTCATCCGCTTCATGGAAGAACGCTTCGGTGTGATGGAGCCCAATATCAGCCCCTACCGCCGTGCCGTGTGTGGCGACCTGACTTCGGCCTTCAACTTTGCCAGCCCGAACGACGAGCCGCTGCCTACCTTGAACGGCCGTCGCAGCCGTCAGGAAGCCGACTCCATCCGCAGCGCACAAGAGCGCTTGTCCCAAGTGCCTCAGCCCGTGGACAACCAGCGTATTCCCGTACAGCAAACCGGTGTGCGTCCATCGCGTGCCCTGCCTTACGAACTGCACGTCAGCGCCCGTTGCGACAGTGAAAAAGGCGTACAACTGCTGTTCTCCAACACAGGTAAAGCCGCCGCTGTTTTCCACGTCTACGACAAGCTGAACCTGGACCGTATCCCGCGCCGCTACATGGTCGCTCCCGACCAGATTCTGGACGATGTGTGGGACGTGCAGGCGAACAATCTGGGGCACTACGACCTGTGGGTATTGGGCCCGAATGGTTTCCACCGCCACTTCCGTGGTGATGTCAGCGTATTGAGCCAGCCCGAAGCCGCCCGTCCAGAAATTCGCGTTTGCTACGAAGTGACCAAGGGCGACATCTATCTGGAAATGATGAACGGCGGCCAGTCTGCCTGCACCTTCACCATCCAGTCCATGGCATACCGCGAAGACGGCCCATGGGAAGTCACCGTGGAACCAGGCAAGCAAGCCAAGCAATCCTGGGTTCTGAAATCCAGCGGTCACTGGTACGACTTTGTGGTGCGCAGCAACAGCGACCCAAGCTACTACCGTCGTTTCGCTGGCCGCGTGGAGTTTGGCGAGCACGGTGTCAGCGATCCGGCTCTGGGCATTCCGGCTTACCTGTAAGACTTAAACGCTGTGCATCTATAGTTCTCTATCGTCTGACTATGTGTGCGTGCGCACCACGCACACGTTTTGCCCCGATGCCTTTGCTTGGCATCGGGGCTTTTTTTTATTGATTGTGAGTGATGTCAAACGGGATCTGAAAGCCCGCTGATCCAGCAAGCTTAGCGGGAAAAGCGCGACCGTAGATTCAAGCCAATGTAATGCCTTCTACGTTGCCGCTTTCTTTTCGTCGCCACTCTTTCCTCTTTGGCCTGGACCGGTATCCGGGCGCTGCCCAACTCCACAACCGCGCGCAAAACAGCAGAGTAAGCGGTACGGGCAGGCAAGCAAACGTCAGCCCCTGCATACATAGCACGCTCACTGGACAAGGGGGACTCATCGGCCAGAAACAGAATGCCAACATTATCCAGCTGCCGCATCGCGGAAATAACGGCGTACACATCAAACGCGCTCTCGCCCTCCCCGTCAATAATCAGAATGCGCAAGCGCTTTCCGAAAGTGGCAAGGTCTGTAGGACTGGTTGCTACCGTCGTGCACACCCCGGAGCCGGCCAAATAATCATGCAGGGCCAGCATATCGCCCACACGCGATGATGCAGGCTGTGCAATCAGGAGAAAAACCACATCAAAATCATACATAGGGCGCGATACGCAGTCCTGTTATCACCGACCACCCTGCATCAATTTAATAATGGCCTGTGTATGCTGGGCGTTCTGGGTTCCGATCAGCAAACGCCCATCAGAAATCGTTTCACTGATACGAGCCACACTGACCAACTGCCCCTGCACACTCAAGAGCAGATAATGCCCTCGTGCCTGAGCCGTGACACTGCGCAGTTTGCTAATGCCGTTCTGGTTCATCTCCAGTAGCAAAAACGTACCTTGATCCTGAGTGGTTACTGGCGTGACGCGGTGCAGATCGGATTGCGTCAAAACAGGCTGGGGCAGCGCATACAGCGAGGTCCCCCCCACATCCACGGCCACCAAGGGCGCTTCTGCTTTCTCTTGCGCCAAATGCAGGGTAATAACAGTTTGAGCTTGGGCACGTGAGGCCGTCGGTGCCGCCGTGCTGGCATTGGTCGAACCACCCGCGCCTTGCATGACAGGCGGTGCTGGATCTACAGGTTCGGAAATATGACGAGGCATGGTTTGCTGACAAGCAGCCAGGCCACCAGCCAGAATCAACACCGCTAATTTGTGCAGAATATTCATTGTTTTCTCGATCACGGCACACACCCGGCCAAGACGGGTGTGTGCCTGGTTGCCGCATCCAACTTAACGTTGGCCTTGAACTTCGATATCGACCCGACGATTCGGTGCCAGGCAGGCAATCAAATCACTGCGATTGGGCTGATCACACTGCACAAGTGGACGGTCCTGACCAAAGCCTTGCGTCACAATTGCGGCGGCTGGAATGCCCTGGGCGGACAAGGCCTGTCGCACCGTCTGGGCACGTTGTTGCGACAAGCGCTGATTCGATGCCGCACTTCCAATCCGATCTGTATGGCCGGAAACCGTCACCCGTTCGATGTCGGACATTTGCTTGAGCTGGCCTGCAATATCACGAATCGTGCTCAGACCGGCGCTGGTCAAGGTCGCACTGCCAAACGCAAAGGCCACGTCCCCGGAAAGCGAAAATGGCTGAATGGTTGCGGTTTTCGGCGCCGCATCCAGAACAGAAGCACACTCACTAGGCTTCCAGTAAAAGCTGCGACCCAGCTTGTCCTGATCAAACAGCACCTTGAACTGACAAGTCTTGATGCCCTGTGCCGTGTTGAAGTGGAACAGGTAATCCCACTCGCGAACCTTGAAGCCTTCGGCAAAGTGCGGACGACCCAGCAGGTCATACAGCTGATCGCGAGTCACGCCTTCCCGGACCTGACGCAGATTGTCGATATTCGGGTAAGAGCCCGTGTGAAAAGTCGCTTTATCCACTTCCGGAAACACCGGGTTTTCCGTGTGGCCCTCCGAGTCCACCTGACTCAAGGTTCCGCAACCAGCAAGCACCAGACTGCCCAGCAAAGCAGCCCCAAACCAATTTTTCTTCATGATCTGAATTCCTTCAAAAGTGTGTGCTGTGCATCGGCGCCAATGCGCCGATGCACCATAGAGTCAGGGCCGACTTACCATTGATAACCAATACCCACGGCACCACCGTAATCACCGCGCGAGGTGGTATTGCCCGAGAGCTTGTAAACCCACTTACCGTTATCGGTAATACCGGAGAAACCAATGGCCATACCGGACTCTCCACGCCAGGTACCGCCGGCCATGGACATCATGTGCTTGCCCGGCAAGTAAGCCTGGGGCAGAGACGCTGTTGCCATCGCGGCCGCCACACCTGCACTTAAGCGGTTATCCAGACGATTGATATCGTGGCGAATATTGTTGATCTGACCTTGCAGATTGCCCGCCACCTGATTCAACTGGCTTACGTTGACCGCATCGGTGTCATTCACGCCCGCCGCCACATTGGTGATGTGCTTGCCGGACATATTGATGCCGTTCTCGTTGATGATCGGACCACCGTTATTGATCTGAATTTCATCGGCCTGAACATTCACTGCCGTAATGGAATTGACCTTCAGATCCTGGGACACCGACACCTTGATATCAGCGCCAACGGTCTGGCCTGCATCATTGACCCGGTCCGTCTTGGAGATAACGATGTTGTCCCCTTCAACAAAGCCCACCGTGTTGCCATTGTGGATAGGCGTGCCGTCACCGGAGCCATTATTGCCACCACCTGTGGAGCCGGAACCATTGCCGTTGGAACCACCGGTATTGCCGCCTTCCTTGCCATCCGTCGGTGCTTCAACATTCCAGTGCATGCTGTCCAGAACATCTTTCAAGGAGGAGTGCTGGCCACCGTTGTAGGCAAACGAGCCGTTTCCATCCAGACCAATGAAGGACTCGATAGGCTGGAGCTGACCGTAATTGACGGCATCCGTCGGATTGCGGCCGGCGGCCACATTGGTGATGCGCATATCACCTGCGTTGATGCCAGCCAGGGTAATGCTCGGCCCATTATTGATGGTCAGGCCGGTGTTACCCAGGTGTACGTCGTTTCCTACCGCAACCCCTGCGTTGTTGATGACGGTATCGCCGGTCTTCAGGCTGCCATCAGCACCCAGATCGATGTCCTTGTTCAGCTTGACTTCAACCTGCCCGGAATCATCGGTGCCAGTCTGCTCAACTGTGACATTCTTGTCACCGACAAAGGCAACCTGGCCGTTCGGGCCAATATTGGCGCTATTGCCATCCGCATCGGTCACATTCCAGCCAGCGCTGGCAACGTCATTGACTTGCTTGAGCTGATCTTCGGTGGCCGCCTGACCGCTGGTGTAGTTGTCCGGATCCCAAGTCAGATTGGTCAGTCCGCCGATTCGGCCGGTATCACCATTGATCGTGACCGGGTTTGCTCCGCCCACCACGACCTGCGTGCTGCCGATAGCCGTGCTGTTACCGGCCGCATCGGCCACCGTGATCGAACCTGCGCCTACGGTAGTCGTGTCTCCGGCGGCATTGCTGACCGTGGTGCCGGCCGCAGTCGTGGAGGTCTTGTTACCTGCCCCATCATCCACAGTCAGACCGTCGTTGTTCACGACCGTGTTTCCTGTCTTCAGGCTACCGTCTGCGCCCAGATCAATATCCTTGTTCAGGTTGAAGGCCAGGTCCGTGCCATCACGCGAAATATTGATGTTGCCGTCCGTGTTACTGAAGTCCACCGAAGCGCCAGGCTTCACGTTTTCAGTAGCATCACCATTAGCGCTGATATTCCAGCCTGCGTTGGCAACCTCTGAAACTTCTTTCAGCTGCGATACGTTCACCGCATCGGTGTCATCCGTACCTTCGGCAAGATTGGTGATCTTCTTGCCGTTCATATTGATGCCGGCACCGTTGATCACCGGTCCACCGTTATTGATGGTGATGCTGTTCAGATCCGTCAGATCCTTAGCCATGACCAGGTTCAGCTTGTTGCCGTCACTATCAACACGCAGGTTCTCACCCGTGGACTCTGCGCCCTCGGCCAGTTCACCCGAGATAGTCAACGGTGTGTTGTCACCCAGCGTCTTGGCAATGGTGCTGCCAGTGTTACCCGCAAAACTCAAGCCATCGGCCTGGGTGGCAATTTCGTTACCCTTGTAAGTAACATCGCCGCCGTTATTGACCACAAAGTTGTCGCCCAAACGGGTTTCACCTGTAACAGTCAGGTTGTTAGTGGCGATGCTATCGCCATTGACTACCGTGTCGCCTACGGTGACGCTGTCACCGTTGATCACGGTGTCGCCCACCGTAATGCTGTTGCCCACGGTCAGATCATCAGCCAGATTGAAAGCCAGATCAGTGCCGGTGCGCGTGACGGTGATGTTGCCATCGTCATTGCTGAAGTCCACCGAAGCACCGGGTTTGACGTTCTCAGCAGCAGCACCATTGGCGCTGATATTCCAGCCCGCATTGGCAACGTCCGAGACCTCTTTCAACTGCGACACATTCACCGCATCGGTATCATCCGTGCCAGCATCCAGATTGGTGATCTTCTTACCATTCATATTGATGCCATCGCCGTTGATCACCGGGCCACCGTTATTGATGGTGATGCTGTTCAGATCCGTCAGGTTCTGGGCCATGACCAGGTTCAACTTATTGCCGTCACTATCAACACGCAGGTTCGTACCCGTGGACTCTGCGCCCTCGGCCAGTTCGCCGGAGATGGTCAGCGGTGTGTTCTCACCCAAAGTCTTGGCAATGGTGCCGCCGGTGTTGCCCGCAAAGCTCAAGCCATCATTCAGGTTGGCGATCTCACCACCCTTGTAGATAACGTCGCCGTCGTTGTTGACTACAAAGTTGTCGCCCAGGCGGGTTTCACCCGTAACAGTCAGGTTGTTGGTGGTGATGCTATCGCCATTAACAACCGTGTCCCCAACCGTGACGCTGTCACCGTTGATCACCGTATCGCCCACGGTAATGCTGTTGCCTACGGTCAGATCATCGGCCAGATTGAAAGCCAGATCGGTGCCATCACGCGAGATGACGATGTTGTCATCATCATTGCTGAAGTCCACCGAAGCACCGGGTTTCACGTTTTCAGTTGCACCACCATTAGCACTGATGTTCCAGCCTGCGTTAGCAACGTCCGAGACCTCTTTCAACTGCGACACATTCACCGCATCGGTGTCATCCGTACCAGCGGCCAGATCGGTAATCTTCTTACCGTTCATATTGATGCCGTCACCGTTGATCACCGGACCACCGTTATTGATAGTGATGCTGTTGATGTCTGTCAGGTTTTGAGCCATCACCAGGTTCAACTTGTTGCCGTCACTATCGACACGCAAGTTCGCACCCGTGGACTCTGCGCCTTCGGCCAGTTCACCCGAAATGGTCAGCGGTGTGTCATCGCCCAGCGCCTTGGCAATGGTGCCGCCGGTGTTACCCGCAAAACTCAAGCCATCGGTCTGGGTCGCTACTTCGCTACCCTTGTAGATAACATCGCCCGCGTTGTTGACCTCGAAGTTGTCACCCAAGCGGGTGGCACCCTCAACAGTCAGGTTCGTGGTCGTGACACTATCGCCATTGACGATGGTGTCGCCTACGGTAATGCTGTTGCCGATGGTCAGATCATCGGCCAGATTGAAGGCCAGATCGGTGCCGGTGCGCGTGACGGTGATGTTGCCATCGTCATTGCTAAAGTCTACCGAGCCACCAGGTTTGACGTTCTCAGCAGCTGCACCATTGGCGCTGATGTTCCAGCCTGCGTTGGCAACCTCTTCAACATCCTTCAACTGCGACACGTTCACCGCATCGGTGTCATCCGTGCCAGCGGCCAGATCGGTAATCTTCTTACCGTTCATATTGATGCCGTCACCATTGATCACTGGACCACCGTTATTGATGGTGATGCTGTTCAGATCCGTCAGGTTCTGAGCCATCACCAGGTTCAACTGGTTGCCGTCGCTATCAACGCGCAGGTTGGCTCCCGTGGAGGCTTCGCCCTCGGCCAGTTCGCCGGAGACGGTCAATGGCGTGTTATCACCCAGCGTTTTGGCAATGGTGCTGCCGGTGTTTCCAGCAAAGCTCAAGCCGTCATTCTGCGTAGCAACTTCACTGCCCTTGTAAATGACATCACCCGTGTTGTTAACTACAAAGTTGTCACCCAGACGGGTTTCACCCTGAACAGTCAGATTGTTGGTGGTGACGCTGTCGCCGTTGATCACGGTGTCGCCCACCGTAATGCTGTTACCCACGGTCAGATCATCGGCCAGGTTGAAAGCCAGATCGGTGCCGGTACGCGTGACGGTGATGTTGCCATCGTCATTGCTGAAGTCCACCGAGCCACCCGGTTTCACGTTCTCCGTGGCAGCGCCATTAGCGCTCACATGCCAGCCCTGAGCTGCGTACTTGATCGCGTCGTGCACCGTGTTTTCACCGGTGTCACCGATATTGCTCATGCTCAGACTGCCATCAGAGGCCAGCGTGGCATTGCCGCCCAGGATGTTTTTCGTAGTGTTGGCCACATTACCCAGTACCGAATTCGTGGCATACAACTGGCTGCCATTGATCGCATCTGTGCTGCTGGCGCTGATCCGGCCCGCGGCCACATTCGTTAACGTACGTTTTTCCTCGTCCGTACCCACGCTGACGGTAGCAACAGGACGATCCCCGGCAAAGTTACCGTAAGTCAGCCCGTTCAAAGAGGCATTCGAGGTGCCAACCGCGCCTGCTGTCTCTGCACCATCGCCCAGCGCTACCGAACGTGCATTGCCAGCACGTGCGCCCTGACCAATAGCGACGGCACGGTCGGCCGTGCTGCGGGAACCGTCACCCAGCGCGATCGCCTGCCGCTCAAGAGCCCAAGCGTCCCGGCCTTGTGCAATCGATGCCTCGCCAAAGGCATGAGCGCCCTTGCCCTGTGCCTGCGCAAAGTCGGCCGTAGCCTCGGCCTCACGACCTACCGCGATGCTGCTATTGAACTGGGCAATGGAGTCCGTTCCCAGCGCAATCGAATCGCGGTTCTTGTCCTGATTTTCGACATCAGGATTAGATTGGCCGGAGCGAGCGTTAGTACCCATTGCAATACCGCGCGCCGCAAAGGCTTTGGCATCCGTACCGCTGGCTTGGGAATTACCGGCTGTTGCCTGTGACCGAGTACCAAACGCCATGGCGTCATTAGCCGTTGCCGTCGCGTTGCTACCCTGAGCGATACCGCGAGCCGCATTCACCACCGAATTTTTACCGATCACAATCCCTTCCACGGCTGTGGAACTGGATTCTGTACCGATCACAATCGAGTTCTCGACCGAGGGACCGTTTGCCTGACGATCTGTGTAGGAATCCCGGCCAATGACAATGGAGTTCTTGTCACGGCTGACAACGTGCGTACCAATTGCCACGCCGCTCTCGTCCCGCGCTTCAGATTGGGAGTTGCCGATAGTCGTGGAATTCAGCCCCAAGCCCTTGATGTTGTGTCCCAGCACAACAGATGACGCTCCCTCTGCCCCTGCCATATGCCCGATGGCAACGGAGTCCTTCTCCTTGGCGGTCGCATCCGGGCCGATGGCAATCGAATCAATGGCGGAGGCAGCAGCACCATTATTATTCTTGTTGCCCTTGTCCACACCACCATCATTGACGCTGAAGTAACCAGTCTTGCTATCGGCAATCTGCTGGCCCCAGTCCTCGCCAACCTTCTCGGCCAGCTTTTCATAATCCACAGTCGCACCCAGCGTCACCTGATCAACAGCCGACTGCAACTGGCGCACGTTGACAGCATCGGTGTCATTGGCACCGTCTTCCACGTTCACTATACGACGAGTGAACTCACTGCCCGACTGGCTGCTACCAACGGAAACGGCACTGCCATTGAAGCCTCTATTGGTGAACTTGCTCAAGCCAGACACATCGCTTTGTGCGGCATGCGAGTTCAAACCCAGGGCTACAAAATTGCTGTCTGCATGTGCATTAGGACCAATGGCTGTACCCGTTCCCAATGCCGTTGTCTGACGGCCCACCGCAACCCCGGTATTACCGGCAATCGCCTTGTACCCAATCGCCACGCCTTCTGTTTCAGCGCCGGAGTCCTCACCAATACCGATCGCACGGTTTGATGACAGCCCCCGATTCGCATTCTTGCCCAGGCTGACATTGCTATCGCCAATGATATTCTGGCCAGCATCTCGGCCAAGTGCCACGTTCTCGTTGCCATCCACGCCATTGCCGGTGCCATCACCCAACGCCACATTGAACTGACCTTTGACGTTCTGACCACTGGCCTGACCGATGGCTATATTATGCGAACGATCACCCGGCAGATGATTGCCAGTCGCCCGGCCAGCACCATTACCGATAGAGATATTGTTTTCTGCATCAGCCTGAGCATCCAGACCCAAGGCGATCCCGTTAGCCCCGCTGGCCTGTGCCTGCATACCCAAGGCAAGCGCATTATTTCCACTCGCCGCTGCTTCGCGGCCTACCGCAACGCTGGCCAGACCGCTGCTCTGACTATCCTTGCCAATCGCAATGGCCGCCTCCGGTTTGGGTCGACTGTCTGCGCTGGCGACACTGGCACCGTCACCCAATGCAATCGCGCTCTGGGCATCGGCCAAAGCGCCCTGCCCTGCAGCGATACTGCGATCACCCTCTGCCTTGGACTCAGGGCCAATTGCAATGGATTCTTCGCCGTTCGCCTCTGCGTCAGGCTGCTCTGAATTGGCACGGAAATACTTCACACCAGGATTGGTATCATCCACACCCAAGGCGGTCAGACGATCGTTGATCGTCACCAACCCTGCTTCAGCCGTTCCAATGCGGCTGCCATGATCAGCAATAACCGTTTCATTGTTCGAGATTCGGGTGTCATGGGCCGTAATGGCTGTTTCATTATCCGTAATCCGGGTGTCATGACCCGTAATGGCCGTTTCATTGTCCGTAATGCGAGTCCCATGATCCGTCAGAGTGGACTCATTGCTCGTGACCCGCCCTTCCAGCCCATCAATCTTGCCGGTATTGGTCTGCACCTCAGCGGACGTAACATTGAGCTGCGCCTGGGTCGCCACAGACTCACCACCCACCGTAATCTGATCGGCACTCAAGGCGCCGGAGATCGTCAGGCTACTCAACCCCACGATACTGCCACCGCCCGTAAACCGGATGGAGCCGCCTGGGCTGGTGAAGTCAATAAGGTTGTTCTGACCGTCGCCTGGAATCTCGACTGCCGCCCAGGCATTGCTCATCGCCAATGCGCTTGCTGTCAACAAGGCGAGCCATCCCATGCGTGCGGAAAAAGACGCACGCTTTCCTCCTTTTACGCACGAGGAACTGCGCTTGCCTTTCGCTTTTTTATGCTCAGAAACGGCAACAAATGTTCCCGTTTGCTCATTCCAGATGGTTTTGTAGACGTGATTCATCTCTGTTCCTGATCCTTTAAGGAATACGTGTTGAGTGCTACGTGGGTGTGAGTAGGGTTGAAACTGTCTCGAACGCACAAAGGCTCCGCCCCCTCCCAGGGGGGCAGGACGCAGGGAGGTTGTATGAAGTAGCCTTGGACGGCGTGCGCGCCGGCATCGACGCTCAACTGGAAATCCAGGGCAGTCTCAATTCCTTCGGCGATGACGTATTGGCTGATGCCACTCGCGGCATGAACCCAAGAATGAAGGGTGGCAAGGCCATCCCTGTCCCGTGCCTGATGCACCAGGGACTTATCAATTTTTATGACCTGGGGACGGATCTGCCGAGCCAGACCCAGAGTGTTGAATCCGGTCCCAATATCATCAATGGCAACTTTGCAACCCAGGTCACGCAAGGTGCACAGCAAGCTGGCAGCAGCGTCCTGATCAAAGACAGAAGCCGTTTCGGTAATTTCCAGGGTCAGACGACTGGCCAGTTGCGGCGCACCACGCAGCACCGCAATCAGCAGCCGCCACCACGGCCCCTGTTGCAAAGACAAGGGGGAAATATTGCAGGCAAGGTGAACATCCGGATAACGCTCCAGCACCTGTACCACCGACCAAAGAACGCTGGCATCCAGGCGTTCGGTCACATGCAAGCGCTCTATGGCCTGAACAACCTGCGCACAAGAAACGGGCTCAGTACTGTTCTGCGCATCATCCCAGCGCAACAGCACTTCGTAGTACAGAACCTGCTCGCGATCCTGCACAAAGACCACAGGCTGAAATGACAGGGCAACCTTCTCGTCCCGCATGTCTGCAAAGAAACGAGTCGCCAAAGCCATGTCGCGCCGAGTCTGTTCGCAAACGGGAGGCTCAAGCTCGGAGAAGGCAATGGTGCTGGCCAGAGACTGCAAATGAGACAGGCAAACCGGACGGTCCCCCGATGCTTCAACCCAGGCCGGAACAACATTGACCAGGATGCGGTCCGAGCCGCAGCGAACGGGTTCGTAGCACAACGCCGCTTTGACTCGTTCCAGAAACAGGTCCTTGTCAAACTGGGTGGGCAGACGACAATTCGTCAAGCCAATCAACACCACTTGATCAAGCACCAGAATGTCGCTGCGTGTTATGCCGTAGGGACGCAGACGCACCGAAATGGCGGACAAAAAGGCTTGCTGGAACAGGCGCGCATCGTAGGCCTGGGCAAGCATTGCCAGTCTTCGCAAGCCTAAAAGCAAATAGCTGCTTGAAGGAGTAACTTGCTGCAACCAGCAAGACAATGACTCTAGCGACTGGACGCCCATTACGCGCCCCGCATCGCTGGTTGGCACTCTGGACGCTGTGCGTGAATCAGCGTCTGGCTTTCCACCTGACAGCGGTCAAAAAGCCTCCTTTATGTCAACATCGATTCCATAACAAATAGACACGTTTGTACGTGAAAATTACGCTGAAAAGGATCATTTCGATGCGCTATTCGGTTGGGACTAAAAGGAGGCTTCTTGTCAAAATCGCAAGCCTATTTACGCCTTTTCTTAACCATTGTTGACGCTTGCCTATGGCTGGCTGCAACGTTCTTCAGAAAGTGCATCGGCCAGACCTGCTTCGTGTTGACACACATGTGGCCGCCGCTAACACTTAATCAGTATCTGCATCTGAAACACAGCGTTAATAAAAAATTACGTAATAGTTTTTATTGCAGTACGAGCTACCTCAATCGCCGTTTACGTGGCAGCAGGTTTGCATGCGGTTAGTAAAACTTGACATCGCGTGGCCAACATTCCACTGGGACCATCTTGGGTTTACTAACATCGATTGCACTGAGATGTAGTCGAGTGGGAGGGGGGAGGCTGCGCTTTGCGCTAGGAAGATGGGTACTATGAGTAAGAAATATGGATATGCACGCGTTTCAACACAGGATCAAAACCTGGACCTACAGATCGCGGCTTTAAAAAAGGTGAATTGTGATCATATCTATACGGATAGAGGGATATCCGGGGCTAAAGCAACACGTCCAGGATTGAATCATCTGCAGCGAAAACTGAAATCGGGTGACACGCTTATTGTCTGGCGTCTGGATAGGCTGGGCCGATCACTACGCTATTTGGTCGACACGATCGATCGTTTAGGCAAAGAGAATATCCATTTCATTTCCTTGACGGAAAATATAGACACGACAACATCGGGTGGTAGATTGCTGTTTCATATGATGGCCGCCCTGGCTGAGTTTGAACGCTCGCTGATTAGCGAACGCACTCGCGCAGGAATGGCAGCAGCGCGTGCCAATGGCAGGCCACTAGGCAGACGTCCTGCCTTATCACCCGCCCAACATAAAGAAGCCCTTATTGCGTTGACCAATCAAGTTCCGCTGGACATCGTTGCCAAAAAATATGACGTGCATCCCAGGACGATACGCCGCATCAAGGCCATGGCCTCGACATAGCGGGCTCAACGCAAGTGACTTTATTAGTCAGCATTGCCGCCAGACAACTAGGTGGCGGCAATGATCTGTAGGGGAACAGGGCAAGCACCCTACCGCCTTTTACTGCACCAGCTGATTCATCTCGATAATTGGCAGCATCACGGCCAGAACAATCAACAGCACCAAACCACCCATCAGCAAAATCATCAAAGGTTCCAGCAAGGCGGTCATGGTCAGGGCTTTGCGCTCCAGCTCGGTTGATAAGGTCGTCGCGGCCCGATCCAGCATGGGTGCCAGTTCGCCGGTTTTTTCACCGCTGGCAATCAGTTGGACTAATAGCGGCGGGAACAAGGCACTGCGCTGCAAAGCGGTCGCCAAAGGCAGACCCTCGCGCACATGAATAGCGGCCTGATTCACGGCATCGCGCAAGGCCAGATTGGACACAGTACGCCCGGCCGCTTCCAATGCCGTTAGCAAGGCCACATTGCTGCCAGCCAGAATGGCCAGCGTGGCAGCGAAGCGAGCGGTATCGACACCCAGCAAGTAGCCCCCCAGAACGGGTACGCTTAACAGACGCCGATGAAAGGCCAGCTTCAAGGTCGGCTGTCGCAGCAAAAAAGCCACCAGGCCAGCCGCCAGTAAGAGCACAACAAATAACACCAGGCCCCATTCACGCAGCAGATCACTGGCGCTGATCATGACCCGAGTCAGCATGGGCAGTTGCTGTTTGGCTTGGGTGAAGGCCCCTACCACTTGCGGGACGACGTAGCTCAGCAAAAACACCACCATCGCCACCGAAATCAGACTGACAATGGCAGGGTAAATAAAGGCCGTCAGCACCTTGCCACGAAGGGCGCCGCTATCCTCGATAAAGCTGGCCAAACGATCCAGCACTTGCTCCAGCTCGCCCGACTGCTCCCCTGCTCGTACCAATGCCCGATAGATTTCCGGGAAGTCGCGCGGGTGATTCGCCAAGGCATCACTCAAGCTTTGCCCTGCCCGAATATCCGCACGCAGGGCTGCCAGCAATTGCACCAATGGCCGACGCGTCGCCTGCTCAATCACCACTCCCAGGCTGGCCTCCAGAGACAAGCCCGCCGCCACCAGACTGGCTAACTGACGAGTCAGCCAGGATAACTCGGTACGACGCAGACCCGCACTGCGAGCACGGGCAGCGGCTCGGCTACGGCCCGCCTTCAGGGAAACCGTCAGCAACCCTCGGGACAGTAATTGCTGACGCGCCAGCCGTTCGCTCTCGGCCTCCAGCACACCCCGCTCGCTGCGTCCGGCCTGATCCACCGCCTCATAGTGATAAGTACCCATGCTCTTTCGCCCCCTTATAACTCGCGCGTGACGCGCAATACTTCTTCAGGGGTACTGATGCCCTGCTCTACCCAACGCTGGGCGTCCTCGCGCAAACTACGCATGCCCGATTCACGCGCGGCCTGACGCAAGGCAGGTTCGGCTCCGGCAGCATTCAACAAGTGCTGGGCACGTTCATCGATGCGATACAGCTCGTGAATCCCGGTACGGCCTTGATAACCCGTGTGAGCGCATTGCTCGCAACCGTCAGGACTGGCCCGATACTGCCCGTGCTCGGCAGGCTGACGACAATGTTGGCACAGCTTGCGTATCAGCCGCTGGGCCAGCACCCCACGCAAGGTAGACGCCAGCAAGAAAGGTTCCACACCCATATCGACCAAGCGAGTCGCGGCGGACACGGCATCGTTGGTGTGCAAGGTGGCCAGAACCAGGTGGCCTGTCAGAGACGCCTGCACCGCAATCTGTGCGGTTTCCAGATCCCGAATTTCCCCGATCATGATGATGTCCGGGTCCTGTCGCAATATGGCACGCAAGGCACGTGCAAAGCTCAACTCAATACGGGGATTGACCTGCGTCTGGCCTACGCCGGGCAAGTCATATTCAATCGGATCTTCCACCGTCAGCACATTGCTGCGGGCTGTATCGACACGGCCCAGAGCGGCATACAAGGTGGTGGTTTTACCGCTGCCGGTAGGCCCGGTAACCAGCACAATGCCGTGTGGTTGATGAATCAGCTCATCGAGCTGAGCCAGGATGTCCGGGGCCATGCCCAGACGCTCCAGCTCCAGTTGCCCGGCTGACTTGTCCAGCAAACGCATTACGGCGCGTTCGCCATGTCCGGTAGGCAGGATCGAGACACGCAGGTCCAGGGCCCTGCCCCCCACTTTCAAGGCAATACGACCATCTTGCGGCAACCGTTTTTCGGCAATGTCCAAACTGGCCATGATCTTGATACGTGACACCAGAGCACCATGCAAGGCTCTGCGCGGGCTGACAATATCGCGCAAACGGCCATCCACCCGGTAGCGCACCACCGAATGGGTTTCATACGGCTCCAGGTGTATGTCACTGGCACCATCCCGCACCGCCTGGGTGAACAAGGCGTTGATCATGCGGATGACCGGCGCATCGTCCTGGTTTTCCAGCAAGTCGGTGACAGCAGGCAGTTCCTGCATCAGACGATCCAGGTCTACCTCGTTGGCGGCCGCATCCACCACGCTGGCGGCATCGTCGCCCTGTGCGTAACTGGCATCAATCAAGGTATCCAGTTCCGCATCAGGCACTTGGCGCTCGTCCAGCTCGGGGTAGCGTCGCCGCAATTCCACCAAGGCCCAATCCGGTGTGCGTTCGCTAATGACCAGCGTACCCACACCTTGCTGCTGCGTCAGCACCGCACGGTGCTGACGTGCCCAGGAGTACGGCAGGCGGGTCATAAGGTCTCTCGCAAGTCCACAGTTCCGGACGAGCCTGCGGCCTGCGGCAAGACCATGTGTCCCGCATCCGGGTGGAACCAGGTGGAGCGATCCGGCAAGCCTGTCTGCACGGCACGCATATAGTTGTAGCGGTCCAAAGACAGGCTTTGGCTATCTTGGGCATTACGCACAATATGAGGGCGCAGGAACACCATCAAATTGGTTTTGGTGCGCTTGCGTTTCTCGTATTTGAAGAGGTTGCCCACCAACGGAATATCGCCCAGCAAGGGAACCGATTGCTGACCATCCTCAATCGAGTCTTCCAATAAGCCGCCCAGCACAATAATCTGCCCATCATCGACCAGGACATTGGTACTAAGGGCACGTTTACGCGTGACAGGCGCGCTGGGCGATACCGACATAGTAGGATCCAGGCTGCTGACCTCCTGGTACAGAGCCATCTTGACGGTCCCACCTTCGGAAATCTGCGGACGCACTTTCAGGGTCAGGCCCACATCCTCGCGCTGAATGGTCTGAAAGGGATTACTGGCCCCATCACCCGTGGTCGTGTACTGCCCCGTCACAAAGGGCACGGTACGGCCCACCATGATGCTGGCTTCTTCGTTATCGAGCGTCATCAGGTTGGGCGTGGACAGAATATTGATGCCGCCCTGGCGCTCCATCGCCCGGGCCAGGACGCCCAGATTGACAATCTGCTGGCCCAGCACGTTCACCGTGCCTTTGACCACGCCCAGACTTAAACCCGCCGCCAAAGAATCCAGCGTGGTCACCCCGGCCTTGTTAATCCCGCTGCCGCCCAGATTGGCGCCCCCGACAAAACCTGAACCTCCATCGGCAATATTGCCACCGCCTGTCATCCACTGGATGCCAAACTCGGCCGCATTCTCCGCATTCACCTCCACAATCAGGCTCTCGACCAGCACTTGAGCGCGACGTTGATCCAGTTGATCGATCACTTCACGCAAGCTGCGGTAAACCGGATCAGGGGCCGAAATGATCAGCGTATTCGTGGATGGATCAGCCTGCACAGTGGCACCGCCAGCGCTAAAGGCCACGGTGCCGCTGGCATTGTTTGCGGCGCTCAACCCCATCTCGGCCTGAGGCTGCTGCTTGGCGGTGGCCGACGTGTCCATGGCTTTGGCACCGCCGGTGGTGCTGGCGTTGGCGGCGGGTGCCAGGCTATTGCTGTTCGCCTGTTGATTCCCGGTACTCGCGTTCCCCGAAGGCGCTTGCCCAGTCAAGGCCCCCCGCAGCACTTCAGCCAGCTGCACCGCCTGGGCATTACGCAAATAGACCACATGCAAATTACCCTTATTGCTTTCCGGGCTGTCGATACGGCGTATCAGATCGCGCGCCAGATCCAGACGGGCCGGACTGCCTGCCCGCACCAGCACGGAATTACTGCGCGGATCAGCCACTACGGTAATGCGCTGCGCCACATCGTTGCCGGGCGTGTCCAGCATTTGCGAAGCCAGTGCCGCCACGTCCAGAGCTACTCCGTAATCAATCGGGATGATGTCGGTATTCAAGCCTGCGGGGGTATCAATCCCAGCAATCACCTGGGCAATACGATCCAGATTGTCGCCATAGTCCGTTACGACCAGAGTGTTATTGGACGGGTAGGCATTGATAGGGTTGTTGGGCGAAATCATGGGCCGCAACACAGGCACCAAGGCCGTGGCGTTTTCATAACGCAGGGTGAACACACGGGTTTCCAGCTCGCCACTGCCGCTGGCCCCCGCACCCGCGGCACGCACGGCACCACCTTGTTGACGCGCTTCGGCTTCGGGCACCACGCGGCTGACCTTGCCATTACGCAACACGGCAAACCCTTGCATGCGCAGGGCAGACAACAGCATCTCGTAGGCGGTACGGGCATCGACCGGTACTTCGGACACCAAAGTCAGTTGTCCTTTTACGCGAGGGTCCACGATGAAGTTCTGGCCGGTAAAACGGGCCAAGGCAGCCACAACCCCATCCAGCTCGGCATCCACAAAATTCAGCGTGATGTCGTTGCCTTGCGGGAACTCGGCCGGGTCGGGCAAGTCGATCGGGGCGGCACTGCCCCCGACACGTTGTGGAACCCGACGTGTCACGGCCGGAGGCGAGGTATTGCTATTGGCAAAGCGCGGGTCAGCCTGAGTGCTACGAACAGGCGTCTTGCCTACCGAGGCAAAAAACGAAGAAGGATCGGGGCCGGGCTCAGGTTTCTGACCATTGCTCGCACAGGCGCTCAACAGCACGGCTGCACCCAGGCCTAAAAGGAAGCGAGGCCGCAGCCCAGGAAGTCGTTTAGTCAAGGTACTCATAGTCAAAATATCGTTATTCCTGCTTGCTAGTCGTTGTGGCTATTCGCCATTGGGTCACACCCTGACGCTGAGGCCCCAAGGCCTCCAGTAACTCTTTGAATCGTTGATCGTCGGCTTGTCTGGCTTGGGCGCGTCCTTCAAACAGCCCGCCATCCGGCCCCCACTGACCTTGACCTGCCAAGGTCAAATCCCCCGCCAAGGTACGCAGGCTTAACTGCACGCCCTGCCCCTTGCGGCTGACTGCCAATTGGTAATCACCCAGCTCGGCCTGGGCCGCCAGCGCGGAGCGTGCATTACGCCAATCCAGCTCCAGCAACGGCCCGTTTTCAGCGGCCAGAGCCTGACTGGGCCAGCGCAGCTGCAATTGCCCTTGCGGTTGCACGGTCTGCAACAAAGGATGCAAACGTCCTAACAGCGCGGCGGGAGCGGTCAGGCTTTGGCCCGAAATACGCCAACCTTGCAGGCTGGCTTGCAGGCGCACAGGCTGATCCAGCCAGCCATGGCTCAACTCCATTTGCGGCCAGGGTGCCAAACGCCAACGCCAGTTGACAGGACCGGGAACAGTGCGGGCCAACAGACCCGAACCCACTACCAGCAAGCCTTGACCGGAGGCCAGGCTGCCATGGGCGGTTTCCAGCCGTAGCGGCAACTGCTCGGGCTGCCAGGCCAGCATCATGCGGGCAGGCAGAAAGGGCACGGCGGCCAGCAGCAGACACAGCGCCAGCAAAACCCACCCCATGATCTTGGCCAGCTTTTTCATGAAGGCTCTCCTGCACGCAGCACAATGCGGCTATCCAGCAGACCGGCGCGTTCACGGCTATCGACCACAGAGCGACTCATGCTGACTTCCTGCACGGCAAAGCCCAGCACGCGGGGGGCGTGCATCAGCCAATCCATCAAGGCAGGAGCGGCCACAGCCTGGCAGACCAGAACACGTTGCTCGGCCTGTGACTGCTCTGTCTGACACTGGGTACCCAAGGTCTGCAAGCTGCGCTGCAACGCCTTGTCTTGCCCTTGTCCATCCACAGGCGCGACCAGCTCTTTATCCAGCACCTGAATTTGCGACAGCACGGTTTGCAGCTGCGCCATCTCGTACTGCAGACGAGGCAGCTCCTGTTTTGCCAAGGCCAGATCACGAATGGCAGGACGTAAGAGCAACAACCACAGAAACATCAAAACCAGCAAAGCGCCCAATACCGACAAGGCCAATTGATCCCGACGGCCCAAGGCTTGCCAGTACTGTCTTGCCAGGGCGAGCTTGCTTTGTACGGTCAGCCATACAGGCTGAAGTGCGGTGAATTTGCTCATTGCGGCGCCCCCTGCTGGCTGGCTGCTTGCGCTGCTTTGCTAAAGCCGATTTCCCATTGGCGGGCAGACTCGCCCTGCTTCCACTCCAGATCCGATTCAGCCGGCAAAGGCTGCGCGGCCAGTTCGCTGGCCAGCGTCAAATGCAATTGCTGATCTTTGAAACTCAATGCCCGCACCTGTCCTTGCAAAGCAGGCCACTGCACGGCGCTGGCCATCAATAAACGATCAAAGGGAGCCGAGGCCGGGCTTTTCTCGGTCAGCAAACCATCACGATGCTGTCTGGCCTGCGTCAAGGGTGCAACGATAACGGGCAGGTGTGGCAAGGCTTGCCGAACCGCCTGCTCCATCTGGGTCTGTACCTGTTTCATCTGTGATCGCAACGATTGCGCCTGCTGCTGCAAGACCAAGGTCCAGCTCAAGATGGCGGCCAAAGTCCACCACAGGCTTTGTCGTAGCACGCTGCTACCACCATTCGACGCCATCTCTGGCATCAGCAAGGAGCAGGCCGGCACCGTCAAGTTTTGGCCCTGGCCCTGCCTGTCTTGTTCATGGCCATCGGACCAGGCGTAAACCCCGCTCAAAGGCAGTCCCAACTGACGCGCCTGCTCCCCCAAAGCCAGCAAAGGCTGGCGCTCCGTCCAGGCCAATTGACTCATCCCGGACGGCCCCGGTGCCGAACAGGCCACCCACACCTGTTCGATAGGACTCAAGCACATAGGCTCGACCGCACTACACGCCACAGCCTGCCGCCGCGAGGCGCTGACCGAGGGAATACGCGCTTCCGTCACCGTCGCCATACCTGCAGGCAGGACCAGCTCCAAAGAGCGGGCCAGGCCCTTGAACTCCTGCACCTCTCCCCGCCCATGGCGCAATACCCTGGCGCGCTTGTCCCGCAGCACAAAGTCCACCGGCTGATCCAGCCTTGGCGGAGAGTCCAAATAAATACGCAGCACTTTGCTCATCACTTCAACGAATCCAGACAATCCGGCTGCGGTCCGCAGCCCTGTTGATCAGGGCCTGGGTTGCCACCCGGCTATGGTCAAGTCGTAACTCGCCACTTAATAAAAACCATTCACTGCGCACGCTCAGCGTTTGCCCCTCCAGCGCCTCCTGACGTTGGAGGCGGGCCTGCACATCGGCCTGATCCCGAAACCACTGGCCCCGGTCGCGCTGCTCCAAGAGGCCACGCCATTCCACCAGGCTGACGGAAGGCTGCACGGCCGCCAGCACCTGGGCACTGGCGGTATTCACGTTCACGGATTTGGCTTGCGGCAAATAGCTCAGATATGGCTCCAGCTGCTTGGCCTGTTGCTCTGCATTGGGAAAGAAATCCTGCAAATGAGAGGGCCAAGGCGCTTGCCCGGCCTGTGCCCGCTCCAATCGCTGGGCCAGCTCCAAAGCCAAAGAGGGTTCCTGCTGCACACTGCCCAGCAATTGCTCCAATGCCTGCACATAGCGGGCCTGAATGCGGCCATCGCGCAGCAATAAAGCCAGATTGAATTTGCCCTGCTCATCCTGGATATAGCCGGAGAAGTAAGCCGCACGGGTCTTGTCCGGAGTCTCTATCTTCAGCTCGCTCAGGGCCTGCGCCCACAGTCCACCTTTGTGCGTCACAGCGGAGCGCTGCGAGTCCAGACGCAAGACCAGCACAGCCCAATCCAGCGCGCCGCGCAGCAACCAGTTGGCCTGCATGTAATCGCGCTCGCTGGCCAACTGGGTTGCCAGCCCACTTTGACGCTGGACGATGCCCATGGTGGCAATGGACACCGCCATCACGACCACCAGCGCATTGATCACCGCCATGCCTTGTTGAGATGCCCGTTTCATAGCAGCATCACCACCTTGCGATACGGGTGCTCCTGCCCTTCCAACTGCACTGTCAGTTCTATGCCTGTAGCGGCTGCCCCGGCTTGATCGGGCCACGGCCAGCTTTGCCAGCCACGCGCCGGAATCCAGATACGCAAGTTCCAGGCGGTGACCTGCTCCAGCACATCTTGCAAGGGGCCCAACTCGGGCAAGGGGTAAACCGTTCCTGCCTGGGCAATCGCCCGTTGCAACACGCCTTGCTGCAAACGCCATTGAATCTGCTGGGTTCCCGCTCCGGCTTCGGCGCGACGTTCAATCATCAGGATGGCCGGGCCTTCGCCCTTGGCTTGCCAGCGAATACTGGCGGGCAACACCGCCATCGCCCCCGTCGGATCCGCAGGACCTGGCGCGGTGGGCAGATGCAACTCCAGATCCCGGCCCATTTGGGACAAGACATTGAACAAGGCCTGGGTCTGGCGCGCCTGTCGGCCAAGCTGCTCATCCGCGTGCAAGACCGCATCCAGGCCACGCCAGGACATCAGACTGATCAGGGCCATGATGGTCAGGGCCACCAACATTTCCACCAAAGTGAAACCTTCCTGGCTCGCGTCTGTCATGGCAAGGACGCCAAGGTCGCGTGCAACTCGGCCAGCACGGGGCCTTGAGGCAAGAAAGCTTGTACTGTTACCTGACGAAAAAAGCGATTGGCCGTGGCCTGCACGGTTTGCTTGCACTGCAAGTTCAAGGAACCCTGACGACAAGGCACAACGGTTTCACCCGGATCGGGAAACAGGCGGCGCAGCCGCATCTCGGCCACCACACCATCGGCTGCCAACAGAGCCAGGCTACGTTCATGCATGGCCTGGCTACCAGAGGCGCTAAGGCCCAGTGCACGCAATCCGGCGGTCAAGGCCACCGAGACGATCGCCAGCGCAATCAATACTTCAATCAAACTCATGCCACGCTCTGTCATGACTGCACATCAAAACGGCCCGTCGGGTCACTGCGTAAATGCAGGACCTCGTGACCATCATCCAGCTCCAGCTGACGCGGCACGGACAACCATTCATTCACAAAAACCCACGGTCCCGCCGGCTCCAGGCGCACACGCACTGATTCCAAAGTCCAGGATCGTTGAGGAAACAACTGGGCAAAGCGGGCCTGATCGCGCAGCCAGCCCGGTGTGGGGCTGGCACCATCCGTAGCGTCCGGGATCAAGCTGAAGCGATAGCCCTGCTGATCCGCACTCCAGACGACGCTACGCCCGCTTTCACGCACATAGCTTTGCAGTTCGGCCAGACGCAGAGCCAGTTGACGGGCTTCTCGCTGTATCCCCTGATCCCGGTCCAGCACCAGCACGCTTAAACCGGCGCTGCTGACAATGCCCACGATCAGCAAGACCACCAAGGTCTCGATCAAGGAAAAGCCCCGCTGAGCCACATCAGTCCCAATTGCCTATGTCGGCATCACTGCCCGACCCACCGGCCTGCCCATCCGCCCCCAGCGAGAACACATCAATCTCGCCATGAACGCCGGGTTGCAGATACTGGTACGGATTGCCCCAAGGGTCGTTGGGCAGGCGGTCCATATAAGGACGCCAGTTGCGTGGCTCGGGAGGCTGGGTGGGACGCTGATGCAGTGCCGCCAAACCTTGAGCGGTACTGGGGTAACGGCCGTTATCCAGACGGTACAGCTTCAGGGCCTGTGTCAGGGCAGCAATATCCTGACGAGCGGCGACGGCACGTGCCTGATCGGGACGGTCCATCAGACTGGGGACAACCAGGGCCGCCATAATGCCCATGATGACCACCACCACCATGACCTCAATCAGAGAAAAACCTTGTTGAGCGCGGGACTGAACAGAGCCGGCCAAACGGCGTGCCGGACAGCGAGATAAAGTAGATCGAGACATGAAGGAAATAAGCTACCCAAAAAAACCCAAGCTCTTGTCATACGGGCTTCATGCAGCACACGCACACTAAGAGCCCTTAAGACAGCCATCTCGGCCGTCTGCCAAAGCACTATGCGATGCAGTCTAAATGGGTATTATTTCCGCCATATTTCCGTCACATCTTTGGTTGCGTCTGTGTCAGGCCGGTATCGCTCTGGCCCTGATCAATTTGCTGATCAACCTGTTCCTGCCCTCGGATGGGACCATTGCGCCAGTACTGGAAGAAGACCACCGCGAACAGATCAGCACGCAGCAAATTGCGCAGTGGTTTGGAGGCAGCACCGCGCTGCCCGAGTTGCGTTTGCATGGCATGATCGTAAGCGGCCAGTCGGGGGCAGCCCTGCTCAGCATCAATCAACAGCCGGTACGTGCGTATCGCCCTGGCCAGGAGCTGGCACCGGGTGTGCTGCTGGATTCGCTGCAACGCGAACACATTGTGATTACGGTAGATGCCGTGCCTCAACAAATCGCCACCGAGCGCAAAGGCCCCGCCATCATTCCCGGTATCCAGCAAGGGGCTAAGCCCTGAATTGAAGAGTTAGCAGTATGATTTAAAGCTGTCTTTCTTCTTCACCCTGGTGGGTATGCCTGCTTTACTTCGTCACTGGTTTGACAGCCTGCGCCCCAAGTCGCTGGCCATTGCACGCCCTGAAATGCTGCGTGCGACGCTAGGCGCCACGCTTAGCGTGTTGTTGGTTTCCTCTCTTAGCCTGTACCTGTCGGATTTTGCACATACGCATCATTGGTTGGTGGCGTCCCTGGCTGCCAGCGCCTTGCTGATTTTTCTGGTGCCAAGCAGCCCGTTGGCACAGCCCTGGAACATATTGCTGGGCAATCTGGTGGGCGCACTCACAGGCATTACCTGCGCAGTGCTGCTCCCTCATCCGATTGCTGCCATTACGATGGCCGTCTGCGTTGCCATGCCCATCATGCTGGCCCTGCGCTGCGTGCATCCTCCCAGTCTGGCAATGGCGGTCTTTCCCGCTCTGAATGGTATTCAGAACTACGACTTCGTCCTGTTTCCGGTGCTGTTTGACTCCTGCGTGCTGATCCTTCTGGGCATGCTGTACAACCGCCTGACCGGCGTGGCTTATCCGCCGGTACATAAACCCGCAACACGCCCAGCCGCCACGCCAGCCCGCTTTACGGACCAGGATTACGATGCGGCTTTAAGCCACTACAACCAGACGCTGAACATCAGCCACGATGATCTGGAAAAGCTGGTCAGCTATGTGCACCAGTCTGCCTTCCGACGCAATCTGGGCACACGCCGCTGCTCCACCCTGATGAATGATGCGCCTCTGTCCTGCCTGGTCAGTACGCCCTTGCAGCAAGCCTGGGACATGATGCGCGAGCGCAAGATCAAGGCCTTGCCCGTGCTGGATCAGAACAAGCACGTGATTGGCATCCTGGCCCTGTCGGACTTCTTGCAACGCGCCGGACTGGATCAGCCGGATAATCTGCGCCAGCGACTCAAGCGCTTCTTGAGCCCCCGACAACGTGCAGCCCCCACAGTGGCCGAGATCATGACTGCGCCTGCCGTCACCGCCAACGCAAACTGGTCGGTGGCAGAGCTGATTCCCTTGTTCAGCCAGGGCCGCCACCGTCACATGCCTGTGGTCAATGACCATAAAGAGTTGGTAGGCATGATTACCCAATCTGACCTGATGCTGGAGCTGTTCAGAATCCTGCAGCCACCACGCGGCAAGCAGGACTGAATATAAAGATTCAGCCCAAAAAAATCCCCACTGCTTGCCATCGCCAAACAGTGGGGACAGATCGGCACCCGTGTGTCTAGCACAGGCGCAGAACCTTGTTACTCGGCCTGCAAGACACCCCGGCGCAACTGATCGCGCTCGATGGATTCAAACAAGGCCTTGAAGTTGCCTTCACCAAAACCATCATCGCCCTTGCGCTGAATGAACTCGAAGAACACGGGGCCCATCAAGGTTTCAGAGAAAATCTGCAGCAAGAGACGGCGGTGGCCACCTTCCGATGTTCCGTCCAGCAAAATGCCACGGCTTTGCAGTTCTGCGGTGGGTTCACCGTGTGCAGGCAGGCGGCCTTCCAGCATCTCGTAATAGGTTTGTGGCGGTGCGGTCATAAAGCGCATGCCCATGGCCTTGAGCTTGTCCCAGGAGGCGATCAGATCGTCGGTCAGGAAAGCCACGTGCTGAATGCCTTCACCATTGAACTGCATCAGGAATTCTTCGATCTGGCCCGAGCCCTTGGCAGATTCCTCGTTCAGGGGAATGCGGATTTTGCCATCGGGGGCGGTCATGGCCTTGGACGTCAGGCCGGTATATTCGCCCTTGATGTCGAAATAGCGAATCTCACGGAAGTTGAACAGGTGCTCATAGAACTGGGCCCAGTAAGCCATGCGGCCGCGATACACGTTATGGGTCAGGTGATCGATCTCTTTCAGGCCTGCGCCCACAGGATGACGATCCACGCCGTCCAGGTAAACGAAGTCAATATCGTAGATGGAGTTGCCTTCACCAAAACGGTCGATCAGGTACAGAGGGGCACCACCAATACCCTTGATGGCAGGCAGACGCAGTTCCATCGGTCCGGTAGGAATATCGACAGGCTGGGCACCTAGTTCCAGCGCCCGCTCGTAGGCCTTTTGCGCATCGCGCACCCGGAACGCCATGCCGCAGGCCGAAGGGCCATGCTCGGCGGCGAAGTAAGCCGCGTGGCTCTTGGGCTCTTCATTCAGGATCAGGTTGATCTCGCCCTGGCGATACAGGGACACTTTCTTGGAGCGGTGTACCGCCACTTTGGTGAACCCCATCATCTCGAAGACAGGTTCCATCACACCAGGCTGGGGAGCGGCAAATTCGATGAACTCAAAGCCCATCAGGCCCATTGGATTTTCGAACAAGTCAGTCATAGCAGACTCCAGTTGCAATCAGGTAATCAAAGATGGCGTAAAAACGCCTTGAAACTTGGGCTCAAGCCTTGCAGGGGGGCGCGCAGGATACCCCACGCACACTGCGTGCCAAGTGATCACCAAACAACAATTGAAATCCCAGAAACCTCACAGGCTCAGCTCCAGTGGGCGGGAAGCCGAAATGCATTCCCATCGCCGACATTTATTATCAGGTAAACAGGCCTTTTTTCGATATAGAGCATTACCCTAGAGGCTTCAATCACCTGCTCTAGCGCGCCAGCAGCTGGGGTACCAAAGAGACCAGCATCGCAATGCCGGACAGGGTCAGCAGACTTAAAACAAGGGCTCGAAACGTGCTTTGGCTAATGCCCACATACAGGCGCGCGCCCGCCAGCACAGGGATCAGCACAGCCAGCATCACCAGTCCTATAGACGGCAACATGGACAGCAGAATAGAACCGGAAGCAATATAGGCCAGCAAAGTTACCGACAAGGTCGCCAGATTGAAGTTTTGTATAACGGCGCGCTGCTCATCTTTGGGCAGCCCGGTCATGGTGGTCCACAAGGTAGGAATCACCCCCGTCATCCCACCGAGCCCGCCCATGATGCCGCCTATCAAACCCGACACGGCATTGGCCAGACGGCTACGCACCCTCACATGGCCCAAACGGCTGGACATCAGCATGATCGGGCACCAGATCACCATCAAGGTTCCTAAAAACGCCTTGAATACGGCTGCATCCAGGAAAGGCAGCAAATAGATCCCCAAAGGCACACCAATCAGGCCGCCGGCCAGAAACGGCAACAGGATCTGCCAATAAGAGGTACGCCGCCGGGTGAAGGCGGCAATCATCTGCCCTGTCCAGGCACCGCATACCGCCAGCACCGCCGCCAGTTGAGGCTCCAGAAACCAGGCCCAGCAGGACATGGCCACCATGCCAAAGGCAAAGCCCGACAAACCCTGCACAAAACCCGCCACAATGGCGCCAACAGCCACCGCCCAGTAAACCGACTCCATCATCCCCCGCTGCTCCTTGCCTGTAGACAAGCGACAGTATCTCTCTTTACGAATCGAGCGGGCAGAAAAAAGCCTCCACAATGGAGGCTTCCCAAACTGTTACCGGCGTCGGCCAAGACTGGCCAATCAGGCCTGGTTCAGATTGGTTCAGGCTGGGTCAGCAGCACGCAGATCACGAGGTTGGATCAGCGATTCGGCACGCAACACGTCATTCAGGGTCTCGGCATCCATCAAACCACGCTTGAGAACCACGTCACGAATATTGGTACCTGTCTGGAAGGCTTCGGCGGCAACCGAGGTAGCCGCTTTGTAACCGATGAACGGGTTCAAGGCGGTGACCAGGGAAATGGAACGCTCGATATTGCTTTCCAGGCATTCACGGTTGGCAGTGATACCTACCACGCAGAACTGGGTCAGCGTGTCGCAAGCATTGCTCAACAAAGCCATGCTACGCAGCAAGGAGTGAATAATCACAGGCTCAAACGCGTTCAGCTGCAACTGACCGGCTTCAGCAGCCATGGTCACGGTCATGTCGGCACCAATCACTTCAAAGGCAACCTGGTTGACCACTTCAGGGATCACGGGGTTGACTTTACCGGGCATGATGGACGAACCAGCTTGCACGGCGGGCAGACAAATTTCACCCATACCAGCACGAGGACCGCTGGAGAGCAGACGCAAGTCGTTGGACAGCTTGGACAGCTTGACGGCAGCGCGCTTCAACACACCCGACAGGTGCAGGAAACCGCCGCAATCCTGAGTGGCTTCGATCAAATCGTCAGAGACACGCAGTTGAACACCGGACAGATCGGACAAGGCAGCCACAGCCAGCTGAGCATACTCAGGGTGAGCCGTAATGCCGGTACCAATAGCCGTACCGCCCAGATTCACGTCACACATCAGCTTGCGCGATTCTTTCAGACGCACGATGTCTTCGTTGATCATGGTGGCAAAGGCGTTGAACTCCTGACCCAGGGTCATGGGCACAGCATCTTGCAACTGAGTGCGGCCAATCTTCATGTACGAGGAGAATTCCTCGGACTTTTTCAGGAAGGCGTCGCGCAGACGTTCCATGGCGGCAAACAGCGGGTCCAGCGAACGGTAGGCAGCCAGGTGCAAAGCCGTTGGATAGACATCGTTGGTGCTTTGGGCCATGTTCACATCTTCATTGGGGTGAAGATACTGGTACTCGCCGCGCTTGTGACCCATATGTTCCAAGGCCAGGTTACAGATAACCTCGTTGGCATTCATATTGGTCGAGGTACCTGCGCCGCCCTGAATCATGTCTACCACGAAATGCTCATGGCACTTGCCCGCTTGTACGGCCTGACATGCAGCCACAATGGCGTCGTGCTTATCCTGCTCCAGCAAACCCAGTTTGAAATTGGCCTGAGCAGCTGCCTGCTTGACCAGCGCCAGAGCATTAATCAGTTCCGGGTAAGTTGAAATAGGCGTACCGGTAATGTGGAAATTCTCCTTGGCACGCAAGGTATGAACACCATAATAGACTTCATCGGGGACTTGGCGGTCTCCCAGCAAATCATGTTCGATACGGAACTGACTCATAATTCCTTCGTTTCCTTAATAACGATAGCAAGACTTTTTTGATACGCCTCATACTCAATCCCGGACTACAAACGGAACAAAGCCCTACCATTTCTTGCGAACTTGGCAGGGGCTCGGGGACATGCTGGCAAATACCGCTAATAAGCTTTGGATAATGCTTGTATCCAATTCCGGAAAGCAAAGGCCCGTAAAAAACGGGCCTCTATTGCAATCCGCCAAGCGGGGTGAATGATCCAACCGCCTTTTTTGAAGGCATCGTCGAGCTCGGGAAGCGCTTTGAACATTGTAAACGCCGAGCGCTCACATGCACGTCGTTTTGCGGTTTTTCTTGAGTTGGGCCGCCTTGTCTTCCTGACTGACAGTTGAAAACTCGCTTAATTTAGCGGTGTATCTCCGATATAGCTCGCTCATCATGTCTGTAACAAGAGTCTGGCGCTTTGGACACGAGCGTTGCGCGCTTGCATCATTTTGATGCGTTCAAGCCATAAGACTCACAACACAAGATCAAAAATCATCCCATGCTGCCTGGATAGGAAGTCCGGAAACCTTGCAGTTTGAGAAAAAAAGGAAGGCAAAAGAGTATACACAGGCTTTACGACTATTCTGTAAACCCATAGCCGCTTATACTGAAAAAAACCGGTCTTATTTTACTAAATGAAAATTCTTAATCAATAAAAGATGTTTAAATCAGTAAAAATGGAATTAAAAAATAAGATAAATTTCCACATTAAAAGCAGCGGCTCAGTAATAAAAGAAAGCAAACCCGTTTTTATTGGGTTTTATTGATTCTTTCTAAATAACTACTGCTCTTTGCCGCGCACTCCTTAACGGCACAGCACTATGAAATTACTCGATCTGAAATATCAAACTATCCTGAGCGAATCCCAACGCCAGGCCCACCCTAAAACCGAGGATATCGAACTGTGTTTACGCGTTCTGTCGCTGGCCTCCAGCATTAATCGCGCTTCCAGCTCTGTTCTGAACGAATTTGGTCTGTCCGAAGGACGTCTGGTTCTACTGTTCTTGCTTAGCCGCCAACCCTCTGGCCTGAGCCCCGCGCTATTGGCAGAACAAGCTGGCGTGACCCGCGCCACCATCACCGGCCTGCTCGACGGGCTGGAACAGCAGCAATTGCTGGTACGCCAGAACAATACCTCGGACCGCCGCGTGCTCACTGTTAAACTCACCGAGGCCGGACAAGAGTTGTGCGAGCACCTGCTGCCCTATTACATCGAGTGGCTATCGGGCGTATTTAGTCATGTGCCCCAAGACGTGCGCGAACGCTTGTCCAATTTGTTATCCAAAGCCCTGCAAGGCAACGACACACCGGAAATCAAAGTTGAAAAGCCTCTTTCGCACACCATCCCCGGAACCATGCAGCGCAGTTATATGGCTTAAGGCACAAACTCGCCTTGCCCCTGGGTCGACCTTGTCGTCGACCCTACACCGTCAAGGGTGGCAACCGTATCGGTGCCACCCTTTGTTTTCGTCCCTGCAAGGCTGAAACTTATGGATGCTGCTGTTATGGATGCCATGAAAAAATGGCCCAATGTGCCCGCTGTCAGCGGGTATATCTCTTTAGATCAGTCTGGTCATTGGCGTCATCACCCGGCTGGCGATGCTAACCAGCACCCAGGGCAAGTGGGCGAGCGCATTGCCCACCAGGGTTTGTTGGCATTTTTCAACCGTAATTATCAGGCGGATGAACAAGGCCGCTGGTTTATCCAGAATGGTCCGCAACGTGTTTATGTCCGTCTGGACGCGGCCCCACTGATTGTTTCCCTGGCCCAGGATCAAGCCCATTTGCAAGACCATACTGGCCGTCCCGTTGAAACTATTCAGGCCTGGTACATCAGCGCTGAGGGCAGGCTCTATTTGCGCAGCTCCGCAGGCCCGGCCTTGTTGGCGGGCCGTGATGTTCCTGCCCTGCTGGATCAGTTACGCACAGATCAACACGGCCTGGAGAGTCTGGATCTGGAGCAAGCCCAGCGCAGCGAAGGCTGGTCCTTGCCCGCGTACCCACAAGCCTGTTCCCTGACAGTCTGGTCGTCCTGCGTGTCGCCCGCCGAGGAATTGGCGTATATTGTTTTGCCAGAACCCGATCCCATTTGAACCGCCATCACAGAATCTGCATGACCCAGCCATCCGCCTCTTTCTATTTCCCCGCCCCACGCACGCAAAACTTCTGCAATCAATGTGGCAGCAAATTGACACGCCTGGTGCCCCCGGACGATAACCGCATGCGTGATGTCTGCGAAAATTGCGGCGCGGTGCACTACCAGAATCCCCGCAATGTGGTCGGTATTGTGCCCATGTGGAAGGACGATCAGGTCTTGCTGTGCCGTCGCGCCATCGAGCCGCGCTACAACACCTGGACCTTGCCCGCCGGTTTCATGGAGCTGGGCGAAACGCTGGGGCAAGGCGCCTTGCGTGAAATGGGCGAGGAAGCGGGTGCGCAAGTCGAACCCGGCCCGCTCTTTACCGTTATCAGCGTGCCTTACGCTGAACAAGTTCACGTGTACTACCTGGCCAAAGTCATCAGCGACGTGCTGGACCCCGGTCCGGAGTCCCTGGAAGCCCGTTTCTTCCACCTGGACGACATCCCTTGGGACAACCTGGCTTTTCGCACCGTAACCGCCACCCTGGAGCGTTACGTCGAAGACCACAAGGCAGGCCGCTTCCAGATTCACGAATTTGATATCGCCCCCCGCGACCACGGCTGATCATGTCGCTTGTATGGGTCGCTCCTGATCAGGCCCTGCCCAGCCCTGAACACGCCAGCCCCGAAGGGCTGGTGGCTGCCGGTCTGGACTTAAGCGTTCCACGCCTCCTGGAAGCCTATAGCCAGGGCATGTTTCCCTGGTACAGCCCTGGCGACCCGGTTCTGTGGTGGTCTCCTGATCCGCGCATGGTGCTGGAGGTCGATCAATTCAAGATTTCCCGCTCCCTGGGCAAAAAACTGCGCCAGATTGCACGGCAGCAAGATCAGGACGACGCCCCTATCCGAGTCACCTGCGATCTGGCCTTTGAGCAAGTCATAGGCCAATGCGCCGCCCAACGTAGTGCGACCGGCACCTGGATCAGCCCGGATATTGAGCAGGTCTATACAGCTTTGCACCACAGTGGCTACGCCCACAGCGTAGAAACCTGGATGGACGGCAAGCTGGTCGGCGGTTTGTATGGGGTGAATCTGGGCCGCTTTTTCTTTGGCGAATCCATGTTTGCCTTGCAAACCGATGCCAGCAAGATCGCCCTGGCCCATCTGGTGGAGTTTCTGAAGTTCGCGGGCATCCCGTATATAGACTGCCAGCAAGAGACATCGCATCTGGCCAGTCTGGGTGCCAGCCCCATCCCCCGGAAAGACTTTATGGCTGCCCTGGCCTGGGCCAAAGATCAACCCAGCCCGGTCTGGCCGCGCGGGGCATTGCAACTAGGCCTGCCCCCAACTTGCTAGGCTGGCGCGAGCATCCCATAATGGCTCTATCACGCTTGGCAGAGTCGCATGAATTATCCCAAAGCACCCAGTTCCCAAACGCTGCAATTCTATTCCACGGCCAGCTATCGTTGCAGTTACCTGCCAGAACAACAGGCACGCTCGCTGGTTGCCGCTCCTGCTCACCTGATTAACGACACGGTTTACTCCAAGCTGGTCCAGCAAGGCTTTCGACGCAGCGGCACCTTCACCTATCGCCCCTATTGCGACCAGTGCCGCGCTTGCCTGCCCCTGCGTTGTGACACCCTGCATTTTCAGCCCGACCGAGCCCAGCGCCGTGCCAAAAAACGCCACGGCAATCTGGTCGTACAAGATCTGCCCCTGCACTGGAATGCCGAACACTACGAGCTGTACCGCCGTTACCAGGCCAGTCGACACCCCGGCGCCGGCATGGACGAGGACGACCAGTCCCAGTACGCCCAGTTTCTGCTGGCCAGCCATGTCACTTCGCGTCTGCTGGAGTTTCGTGAGCCCGACGGTACCTTGAAAATTGTGGCCGTCATCGACGTGCTGCAAGACGGACTCTCCGCTGTCTATACCTTTTTTGATCCCGACGACACCGGCAGCCTGGGCACCTACGCCGTGCTCTGGCAGTTGGACTATTGCCGTCAACAATCCCTGCCCTGGCTCTATTTAGGCTACTGGATCGAAGAAAGCCGTAAAATGGCCTACAAAACCCGCTTTCGCCCCTACCAGCTCCTGATAAAAGGCCGTTGGGAATGGCTGGCTTAACGTCCTCTTTTATCGATCCCCATGTCTGCCCTATTCAGCCTTTATCCCTTGGCTCGCCGGGTGCTGTTCAGTCTGGATGCTGAACACGCTCACGAACTGACTCTGAAATCCCTGCATTGCGCCCACCAAACTCCTATTTTGGGCAGTTTGCTGAAAGACCTGCCCAGCAAGCCTTTGGAACTGATGGGTTTGAAGCTGCGCAATCCTGTGGGTCTGGCCGCAGGCCTGGATAAGAATGGCGCGCATATTGATGCCCTGGGCGCACTGGGCTTTGGCTTTGTCGAAGTTGGCACAGTGACCCCGAAAGCGCAGCCCGGCAATCCCAAGCCACGCCTGTTCCGCTTGCCTGAAGCCAATAGCCTGATCAATCGCTTTGGCTTTAACAACCACGGCCTGGATACCTTTATTGATAATGTGCGCAAAAGCCAGTTCCGCTCGCAAGGCGGCATTCTGGGTCTGAACATTGGCAAAAACGCGACTACCCCCATTGAGCAGGCCGATCAGGACTATCTGACGTGTCTGCGTGCGGTCTACCCCCACGCTGATTACGTCACTGTGAATATCTCCTCACCCAACACGCAAAATCTGCGTGCGCTGCAGGCTCAGGATGAACTGGCCCGTCTGCTCGGTTCCTTGCAAGCGCTACGTACGGAATTGGCACAAGAGCACCAACGCTATGTGCCTATCGTGGTGAAAATCGCTCCTGACCTGGATCAATCGCAAATTGATGCCATTGCGGACACAGTACCCTCGCAAGGTCTGGACGGCATTATTGCCACCAATACCACCTTGTCGCGCGATGCCGTACAGGGTTTGCGTCACGGTCAGGAGCAAGGCGGTTTGTCCGGCCCACCCGTGCACGAATTATCCTTGAACGTCATTCGTCGTCTGCGCGAGCAACTAGGCCCCGACTTCCCGATTATTGGTGTGGGTGGTATTGAATCTGGCCGTCAGGCTCAGGAAAAGATCCAGGCCGGAGCCCAAGCAGTACAGCTATATACCGGCTTGATTTACAAAGGCCCCGCCCTGATCTCCGAGTGCATTCGCGCCCTGTAAAACGCATCGTGCCCGCGTGACGCGGGCACTAGCATCCTGAAGCAAGTTCACTACTGGCACGGCAAGCAAGAAAAAAGCCAGCTCGATGAGCTGGCTTTTTCTTTAGCGCCTGATTAAATCAGACCAGCAAAGACTTACTTCTTGCTGGTAGCAGCCGTTGCCGCAGCGGCAGCCGCTTCAACGGTTTTATTGCTGGCTTCGGTAACTTGAGCAGCAGCTTTCAGGCTGGCGTTGGTAGCAGCCTGGATGTTGCTTTCAGCAGCATCAGCAGCTTGGCGAGCAGCCTTGACAACGGTTTCAGCCGCGTTGGAGGCCGTGGCGAAGGAAGACTTCAGCAAAGCAACAGCGCTTTCGGTACCGGTAGGTGCGTTTTTGGCCAGCTGGTCGATAGCGTCAGCAGCGTGCTGTTGACCTTGAGCCAGTTGAGCTTCAGCGATGCGCGACAGGTTCAGTTGCAGATCGGAGAAGATGTCGTAAACGCTTTTGCCATATTCCAGAGCCTGGGCAGCATTAGGCTTGGCCACGCTTTGCGACAGGGCCACAACGTCTTGCACGTCTTTGGCGTTGATAACTTGCTGGGATTGGCCAGCCGCTTGTTCCAGCGAGCTGCGCAGCAGATTCAGGTTCAGACCAACCAGCTTTTCAAAGCCTTGCAGCAATTGACCTTGAGCAGCGAACAGGTTGTTCAAAGTAGCTTGTTGGGATTCCAGTACGTTTTGTGGAATAGCACTCATGATGTTTTCCTTGGAGATACGTGGCCTGGGTCAAGCCAGCGTGAAATTAGTGTCAGTGTTACTAGACAAGGGTCTGAAGAAGGCCCGGCCCATTCGCAACTACGCAAGGCAAACCTTCTATGTTGCACCGCAACAATTCAACTTTAAGCGCTATCCAAAACAAAGTCAACGTAATTTGTTGCGCTGCAACAAAACCGTCATGGACTTGTAATCAAGACTGGAAAAACAACACTAAAACACAGACTTAACGCTGTTTGTCGTATCCCAGCGTTTCGGAAATTTTAGCGGCGGTATTCAGCAAAACGGGAATCCAGTCATCGTGCAAACGCTCGGCCGGAGCAGATAAAGACAGACCGGCCAAAAGCTTGCCGGTGTCGTCATACACACCAGCCGCAATACAGCGCACACCCATCTCCAGCTCCTCGTTATCGCGGGCATAGCCCAGACGACGAACTTGCGCCAATTCGCGCTCCAGCAATTCCAGTTGAGTAATGCTGTTACGGGTAGCACCGGCCAGGCCGGTACGCATGACGTAGGCCCGCACCTGACGCGGTTCCCAGGAAGCCAGAAACAGCTTGCCGGTCGAGGTCAAATGCAAAGGTGCATGGCCACCAATGGCGCGCACCACCTGCATACCCGAGCTCTCGCTCCAGGAACGTTCCACATAGACAATTTCATCGCCCTGCTGCAAGGACAGATTCACCGTTTGTCCGGTGTACTTGTGCAGCTCGCGCATGGGGGCCAGGGAAGCCGCACGCACATTCAGACGGCCTTTAACCAGGGAGCCCAGCTCCAGCAAACGCATGCCCAGTCGGTATAAACCGCTGTCCACGCGCTCCACATAACGTCCCACCACCAGATCGTTCAGGATACGGTGAGTGGTTGAGGTATGCAGGCCAGTTGCAGCCGCCAGATTCTTCAATGCCACTGGCTCAGATTGCTTGGCCAGTTCGTCCAATAGAATCATGGCGCGTTCCAGAACCTGGATCGACATCTGACCACCATTGTTTGACGACGCGCCTGAGGGCGTAAAGGAATTTGTTGTCATTATTAGGAGAATTATGATGCAACGCAACAAATTCCATAATATGAAATGGTCGCGCGCTTGGCAAGCGCTATTTTAGCGCAGGGCTCAAGCTCCCGCCCAAGTCCAGCACCTGCTGGCGCAAATAGGCCAAGGCCTCTGCCGCCGGTTCCGGCTCCCCTTTAACGCCCAGATCAATATGTGGCTGTCCGCCCGCTTCCCCCACGCTGGGCAGGCTAAACGCTTTCACACCTGGCCAATTCAACTCTACATGCTCCATGGCCGGCGTAATACGCGACTCTGGCAAGTTAAAGGCCAGGAAAGAGTGTTCGACTCGATGAGCCAGATGGTGCAGTTCCCGATAGCGAGTATCCAGCGTCCACTCCATCATAGGCCAGGCCATCACAGGAAAACCCGGCATGAAGGTGTGATTGTGAATGAAAAAACCGGGAATCTTGTTGTAGACGTTGGGCACAATTTCGGCACCCACCGGGAACACACCCATCTGCAGGCGCTGCTGGTTCTCGGGCAAGGACATATCTGCACTACCCACGCCATTACGCTCATTTTCAGCACAGCGCTCAGCAATCAAGGCTGCGGCCTCGGGATGCAGCTTCAGCTCCACACCCAAAGCCTTGGCCGCCGCCTGGCGGGTTTGATCATCCGGTGTCGCACCAATCCCACCACAGCAAAACACAATATCCGGCGTCGCAAAACTGCGCTGCAGGGTGGCGGCAATCGTATCCAGGTCATCAGGGATGATCTGGGCGCCCCCCAGTTGCAAGCCCCTGGCCCCCAGCAGCTCGATCAGTTTTGAAAAGTGTTTATCGTAGCGACGTCCCGACAGGATTTCGTCGCCAATAATAATCAGACGAATAATGGCTTGATCCTTAGTTGTCATGGTCAATAAGCGTAGTAGAAGCCGCTGCTGCCTCGTGCTGGCGCAGGCGACGAAGATTTTCCAAAGAGAAGTGGGCAAATACCAGAGCCGAGAACACAGGCAAGACCAGCCAGGCCGGTGGAATCAGGTTCAAAAGGGCAAAGATCAGACCGATCAACCAGTACTGGCTATTCAGACGGGACCACAGATACTTGCGCTCTTGCACATTCGCGTGCTCAACCAGGGAATCCACCCGCAACATGCGCGTCAGGGCAAAAACCCACCACAGCACGGGCAAAATCAGCGCAAAAGGAGGAAAAATCCATAACGGCAAGGTGACCAGCCAACCCACTACAAACAAGGTTCCCACCCACACCGCGTTCCAGACGCTGTAGACCGTGGCATTGTGGCCTTGCTTGACCAGATCGGGATAGTCTTTCTGCTGCAAATGGCCCAGGACCAAAGGCATGACCAGCACAGCGGCAATAATCAGGCCCAACACACCGGCCAGAGGCAACAAAATGCCTAAAGCCAACAAGGGCGCCAGATACACTTTCAGCGAGAACAGGCCCAAGCCCACCAACCACTGATCCACGGATTCAAAGGCATTCCAGCCCCCCAGCAGCTCCAGCAACCAGGTCTGAATGGGGGTCCACAATAGCCAGCTCAGTAAAATCAGGCCCACAAACATGATCAGGAAAGGCATGACCAGGGCCACCAGCATGCGTGGCTGAAATTGCGACACCAAAGAACGCTTGAAGGCGATGGAGATGCTGGCCCAACCACCAGCAGGGCCCGATCGCGATGGGGCAGACGAAGATACGGACATACTGCTCCTGCTAAGCAAAATCGATTACCCGAGTATCATAGACACAGTCGCTTCTTTTTGTCTGTATGAAATTATGGCCTTGTTCAACGCCCAACACGATCTGACCGCCCTGGCGGCCCACCTGCAAGCCGAACCCGATGCTTTGTTGATTGCCTGTTTCTGCGCCGAATGGTGCAAAACCTGTCAGCAGTATCAACCCGCTTTTGAGGCTTTGGCCACACAGTTTCCCCAGGCTTGCCTGATCTGGATTGATATTGAAGAGCAGCCCGAGCTAGTGGGCGATGAAGATATTGAAGATTTCCCCACGCTGCTGATCCAGAACGAAAATGGGACCGTTTTCTACGGTCCCATGCTGCCTCATATCGAACATCTGGAGCGTCTGGTGCACAGCATCTCCGAACGCAGCCCGGTCGTTGATGCCGGGCCTGGGGATTTGCGCGCCTTAGTAGCGGCCGCCGCCTAACAGCACACCCACCGAACGCTTGCGCGTTGTATTGGAAGGAGTCGTCACCGCTGGCTTGGGCGCAGCAGCGGTCGATGGCTCGTAAGGCTTGAGGAAAAATTCATCCACGGGTGGCGTGTTCGACTGATACGAACGACGCTCGCCACGCTCGTGACGGTTGGAACCGGAACGGGACGAGGAGGCAGCCGCTGGCAGATCCAGCTTCAGACGTGGCACAGCCGTGCCAATCAGCTTCTCAATTTCTTGCAGCAAATGCTCTTCATCAGGAGCCATCAGGGCAATGGCTTCACCCGAGGCGCCAGCACGACCAGTACGGCCAATACGGTGCACATAATCTTCAGCGTTGTACGGCAAGTCCACGTTGATCACGCAGGGCATACCGGCCACGTCCAGACCGCGGGCGGCCACATCGGTTGCCACCAATACATCCACACTGCCGCTCTTGAAGGCGTCCAATACCTTCATGCGCTCCAGCTGGCTTTTATTGCCGTGGATGGATTCCGCCTTGATGCCTTCACGCTCCAGATAGCGGGCCAGTTGACCAGCACCAATCTTGGTATTGGAAAAGACGATAGTCTGGGTCAGCTTCTTGGTCTTGATCAGATGCGCCACGGCACGACGCTTCTCGTCCGCCGACATGGGGTACACCACCTGGGTGACTGTCGATGCGGTCGCGTTACGGGCAGCCACTTCGATCTCGACCGGATCATTCAGAAAGTTGCGGGCCAGCTTGCGGATTTCCTTGCTGAACGTCGCCGAGAACAACAGGCCCTGACGATTCTTGGGCAGCAAGGACACAATACGGTCCAGATCGGGCAGGAAGCCCATATCCAGCATGCGATCAGCTTCATCCAGCACCAGAATGCTGACCTGGCTCAAGTTGATCGTGCGCTGATCAATGTGATCAAGCAGACGGCCTGGGGTGGCGATGACAATTTCAACACCACGGCGCAGGGCCTCTTTTTGCGGACCAATATCCACACCACCGAACACTACCGTCGAGCGCAAGGGGACCGATTTGCTGTAGAGCGCAATGCTCTCGGCCACCTGGTCGGCCAGCTCGCGTGTTGGTGTCAACACCAAAGCCCGCACCGGGTGGCGGGCGGGCGAAGCGCTGGTCGTGGCGTGCGCCATCAGACGATTCAGGATAGGCAAGGAAAAGGCTGCCGTCTTACCTGTACCCGTCTGTGCTGCCCCCATGACATCACGGCCGGCCAGCACCACGGGAATCGCCTCGGCCTGAATAGGCGTAGGCTTGGAATATCCCGCCTCGGTAACGGCGCTTAATATTCCAGGGTGCAGACCGAAATCAGCAAACGTAAGGTCATTGGGGGTCGAAGGAGTTTTATCTGTCATGTACGCAAAAAGTCGGCTTGCCACCAGTGGCAAGCATTTGTAACAATCCTATTTTAACTTATGCCCGCCTGCCTCACAGCAGTCACGGGCATGTCAGTACTCGGTTCAGGATTTTATGGCATCACGGCACGTATCAGCCAGAACGCCACCATCCCGGCCACGATTACCCAAACAGCGTTACGGGTACGGATGAACACCAGCACAGCCACCAGGCTGGCCAGAGCTTTAATATCCAATCGGGGGGTGTCGCCGTAAGCCCAAGGCAAAAGTTCCGGGATAATGATTGCTGCCAGAGCAGCTACCGGAGCAAAGCGCAAGGCGCGCCGCATACGTTCGGTCAGGGGCAGCAAATCACCAAACATGAAATAGCCGGAGCGGGTGAGCAAGCTGCACAACACCAACAGGGCGATTGCACCCAAAACGTACCAATCATACTGCCAATCGCTCATCACCGTGCATCCCTATGCCGTTGCAGTTGTTCTGCCGCCACGCCAGCCAGCACTCCGCCAAGCACCGCTGCCACCAGCCCCAAACGCAGGGGCAGCGCCTGTCCGACCCATGCAATCACGCTGGCCGTAATCAAACAGGCCCACATGGCACGGTTGTTGACCAAGGGAATCAGGAGCGCCAGCAGGGCCAGAATGGCCGCAAACTCCAGCGACCAGGAAGGCGGCACATAGGCACTGAGCACAATGCCCGACAAGGAGGCAATCTGCCAGCTTAGCCAACCAGGCAGGATGATTCCCAGGTAATACCAAAGATGCTCGCGAGAGCCGCGCTCTTTGGAGTCGCCATACTTGGACATGAACAGCACAAACACCATATCACTGGTGATATAGCCCAAGCCCAGGCGTTTCTTCCAGCTCAGATGACGAAAAAAAGGCTGCAAGGCCGCTCCAAAAATAATGAAGCGAATATTGACGATGAACCCGGCAGTGAAAATCAACCACAAGGGCGCGTGGGACTCGATCAGCGGCAAGGCCGTCAGCTGGGCCGAGCCCGCATACACAAACAAGGTCATCAAGGTGGCTTCAAACCCGCTCAAGCCGGACTTGACCATGGCCACGCCCGTTACAAAGCCCCAGACCACAGTGGCAATCAAGGCGGGAATGAAGTCGATGAAACCGGCGCGCATGTGTACACGATCCTGTGCACTAGGCAACAAGGCCGATAATCTTGTGATGGCTGACACGCCGTCTCCTGAGATGTGCTGCCCGCAAGCTGTAAACAGCGGCGGCAGCTTTGCTTATGATTTTTCTTATTCTAGAAGCAAAACCGAGGCACGAACATCTTGCTCTGTTGATAAGGTCAAGAAAAAACAGGCCGGGTCTTGCTACAATCGCTAGTCTACGCACGTAAAGTTCGGCACCGCCGTTGCGTGCACGGTATTCTTACCTCTCTCATTGTTATCAGGAACCTTATGAGCGCCGCTATCGAACCTAAAAAAGCAGATCACGAACTGATTATGGTCGGAGCCGACGATCTGCCCGTGCACTGCCCCCGTCCAGGTGGCACACTGTGGAACATGCACCCCCGCGTGTATATCGATATCAGCAAGACCGGCGAAGCCGCTTGCCCTTACTGTGGTGCCCGCTACCGCCTGAAAGAAGGCGAGAAGGTTCACGGTCATTAATTTCTGAATCTGGCTTCGTTGGACCCCACCGCTCCCCCCTCTGGCAATGCGATAGAACCGGGCCCCGTGCCCGGAGCAGACGCGCAACCCTGGCGTCACACCGACGTGGTTGCGCGTCTGGATTCCAGCGCCTGCCCCCTGCCCGCCTGGTTGCCTGGCGGACACATACAAACCATTCACGGGGCATTTTTTGCCCGCCATCACCATATCGCTTTTGTTCGTCAAAGAATTGATACACCCGATGGCGACTTCCTGGACCTGGACTGGACCGGGCCTGGTCTGTTTGCCGACAAGCTGGCCAACGGTGCCACCGCCCAACCAGACGCCCACTTATCCCGCACCGCCGCCCGTCGCTGGATGCAGCCTCAGGATTGGGTCAGCCTGCCCAGCACGGCCGATACCCATGCCCTGGTTCTGTTTCATGGGCTGGAAGGCAGCAGCCGCAGCCATTACATCCAGGCAATCGCCCAGTACTTCCGCGCCCGTGGCTGGATTGTGGTGGTCGCCCATTTCCGGGGCTGCTCAGGCTTCCCGAATCGCATGGCACGCGCCTATTACTCGGGTGACTCGGAAGAAATCAGCTTTATCCTGAATACGGTTCGAGGCCACCTGCCCAATGTGCGCTGGCACGTAGCCGGCACCTCGCTGGGCGGCAATGCCATGCTCAAATATTTGGGGGAAGCGGGTGATGAAGTGTCCTGGTTGCAGGCATGTGCATCCATTTCGGTACCACTGGATCTGGTCGCTTGCGGCCGCTACCTGTCCGAATCCCGAATGGGCCGCTGGTTTTACTCGCCCTATTTTCTGAAAAGCATGCGCAGCAAGCTGCAGGACAAGGCTCACCGTTTTCCAGGCATGGTCGATACTGCCCGCTTGAATCAGGCCCGCACCATACGCGACTTCGACGACATTTATACCGCGCCCATGCACGGCTTCAGCCATGCGCTGGATTACTGGACGCGCGCATCCAGCAAGCCTTTGCTGCGCAATATCAAAATCCCTACGCTGGTTTTGAATGCTCGCAACGATCCTTTCGTGCCGCACACCAGTTTGCCGACCATTCAGGACTGCTCGGACTCCATCCTGCTGCATCAACCTGCCGAAGGCGGGCACGTCGGTTTCATCACGGGCAGCATCCCCGGCAATATGGGTTGGTTACCCGCAAGACTGGCCCGCTTCTTTGAAACCAATAGCTAAGATCGGCTAAAGCGGGCCTGCGGGCTCATCAGGAGCGGAAACGCTCCAGCAAGATACGCTCACTTTCCACACGTTCACGCAATTGACGAATCTGCGTATCCAGCTCGGATTGCTGATAGAAGTCCTGGGTCAAATTGCGCGCCTGCTGCAATTGCTCCACAGCGGTAGGCAGAGCCCCCACTAATTCATAGTACTCAGCCATGGCACGTCGGGCCTTTACACCGTCGCCCAAACGATCATAGGTTTGTGCCAGCAACTGATGCAGCTGGGGTTCATCAGGCCATTGCTTGATACGCTCCATCAAGAAAGCCTGCGCCTGATCGTTTTGCCCCAATTGCTGCAAGACCTGCACATAAGCCAAAGCCACCCCTTGGCTCTTGGGCCAACGCTGCCAGGCCTGCTTGGCCAAATTCAAAGCACCTTGCACATCTCGATCGGCAATCGCAATGCGTATACCCAGGGTATCCAGCTCCGGAGCCTGGAATTTGCCCTGTCCCCGCGCTTCGGTCAGATGCGCACGAGCCTGTTCATAATCCTGACGGCCTTGCGCAATATAGGCCAGACCGTACTGCGCCGCAGAGCGCTCCAGATCACTTTGTGACTGGTTCGTACTTTGCAGCGCCTGTTCCAGAACACGCAAGGACTGCCCACCCCCAGCCTGCATCACCATCAACTTCGCACGGATATACCAGAACGAAGGGGTGTCCTGATAATTACTGGCTGGCAGACCGCGCACCCGGTTACTGATGTCCGATTCACGCTGCTGAGACATGGGGTGAGTGCTGGCGTACTCATTGGCTGTCGCGCGCTCATTCAGACGCGAAGCCGCGGCCAGACGCTGAAACATCTGCACCATACCTTGTGGCTCATAACCAGCCTTGAGCAGCATCTCGAAACCGACGCGGTCAGCTTCTTGCTCGGCCTGACGAGAAAAACCCAGCTGCCTATCCACGGCCGCTGCTTGTCCGAAAGCAGCCGCCCCCATAGCCAGATCACCACTGCCCGCCAGGGCCCCCAACAAGGCTCCGGCCAGAGCAGCAATCAGCAAATGGTTGCTTTGCGCACTTTGGGTAATACCGCGAGCCACGTGACGTTGCGCTACGTGGGCAATTTCGTGAGCCAGCACCGAGGCCAATTCGGACTCGGACTGTGAAGCCGTGAACAGCCCGCTATGAATACCGATATAGCCACCGGGCAAGGCGAAGGCGTTGATGCTGCTATCACGCAGGGCAAATACCGTCACTGGCTGCGCCATGGCAGGACCGTACTGGGCCAGATTGCGGCCCATATCCGTCAAATACTGATTGATATCCGGGTCCGAGACATAGTCGGGTGAACGCCTGCCCTGCTCCATGATGGCATTGCCCAAAGTCCGCTCCAAAGCCGGAGACAACTCGGCACCCGAAGCTGCTCCCATTGAAGGGATGCCCACAGGCTGCGCCTGCACAGGCAACACTGAACCGAAAGCCAGCGACAAAGCCAGACATAGAGAAAGCGCGGAACGGGCGGGTTTAAACTGCATGGATACTCCCGACAAAATCAATTGGCCCTGACCATCATAGCGCTTGTCCGCTTGCGAGATTCTGGCAAACGGTGACGCGCTGACAGGCGCATCAAGGTGCCCAAGGCATACAAAAGGCCAAACACTTCAACCAGACCGGCCAGCACCCACATAATCAGGCCACCCATGACCTGATCAGCCAGCGCATCCATACCCGGAATGGCACGACCGCATAAATCGAAAATCGGATAAAGGTCGTATTCAGTAAATGTGATGATGGCGCCCACAATCATCTGTGGCACCATCGTAATAACCGGCGAAAGTATACGCCCACCCACCGACAGCCGGGCCGGTGGTGAAGGCCGACGATCCAGAATCAGGTTCCAGTACATGATCCCGCTGATGACCACAGACCAGTTCATCAAACGGTACAAACGCCAGTCCAGCATGGAATAGAACTGCACCGTAGGCAGCATCCATATCAGGACCAGGAAAACAAACAGAAAGGCGACCAGTATCGGGTTGGTCAGGACAGCCTGAACACGTCGGCCACTGGGTCGGCGCAACCATTGAGCCAAAGCCCGCCGCCAGCTCAACGGCAGCCCCGCACGCAAGGTTTGACCGGGATAGGCACCCATCAGGAACAAGGGGCCCAGATGATGCAAGATCAAATGCTGGGCCCGATGGATGAAGAACATGCGCTCGGCGTAATAATCCAGGCGCGTGTGCAAGGAAAGGTAGAGGAGAATCAGACCAATCCAGAAGAAGGACTGGCGCAAAAGATTGGGGCGGTGTACTTGCCGCCCCCGGACGTACAAAGCGATGACCAGCAAGAAGGTCAAAAGCAGAACAGGAGAAAACTCCCAAGGTGTCAGCCAGTCGAGCAAGGACATAGCAGCGCCATCCGCAACAAATCCAGTTGCGGTTTAGTTTATAGCAATACGCTCCCGCCCTGCCCACTTCACATTCAGCACACCGGGATAATCCCGAATCAGTCGGGCACGCTGCATCAGTTCTGCACGCAGTTCAGGCGGGCAAGTCAAGGTCACGCACGCGGTATCGTGCGTATCGGAATGGTCTACCTGCACATTGGCCACGCGGATGCCCGCGGTATTCAGGTCCGAGTAAATACGACGCCGGATCTGGGCCAGATCGCCACGAGGGCAGACAACCGTCAAATGGGAGACGGACAAAGGGGCACGAGCACGCAGGGCAGAAGCCTGGATGCCGGCACGGCGCAAAAAGAGATCAAAAATACGCATACATTCCCCCTATTGCACATAAAAGTTGCAACACATCAGGATTCGGAAAGCCAAAGGCTTTCTAGAGAATGAAATGGCGGGGAATTTAAGGCAGCAGAACAGCCGCCTGAGACACCACGCCCTGAAACTTCCAGGACGCGGCAAGCTGTGAAGGAATCAGCGGGCCTGAACGCGCCTGGACATAGATAGGTCGAACATAGATCGACTAGCACTGTCGCCGGGGTCGGGATTCACCACACAGCTCCTATAAAACCAAAGAACCCGTATTGTAACGTGCGCAAGGCAGCGCCACAAGGGCAGCCCTGTGAAAAACCTTTACTTTACAAGGCACTTGATGTGTTTAATACACAGACAAATCCAGCCAGCCCATGTAGCGATAAAAGGCCATGATGATGTGTACCAGCCAGAACAGGCTGATGTTGGCAAAGGCAACCGTAGACACCACTGCCGTCAACACACTGGGCCAGCCATGCTGATTATGCTGATCGCTTTGCGGGTTGTAGAGGGCGTCAAACTTTTCGGGGCTACGCAGCGCCAGAATCACGGCCTCGATAATCCCGGCACTGACAGGCAAGATCAGCAAATTGGGAAATAACGAATCCAGCCCCTGCTGAAACACCAGCGTTCCCAGAATGGCCAGGCCAGTAAACACCAAAGGGACATACCAAAAGCGTCTGCCCAGATAGCGATGGTGCGCACCCACCATACCTAATAAAAGAGACAGCCACGCGGCGGTGACTTTATGGCGAAAAGGTTTGGTCTGTTCAAATGACAAAGTCTGCTGAGACATGCAGGGCATCCAATCCGGGCTTGTGCTGCCAGCCATTGCGCACAGCTGTCATTTGCTTAAAGCCAATTTGACAGCCACCTTCCCGTACAATACCTGAATTACTTCCTTGCCGTCATGAGGTCCCCCATGAATGCCACCGACTACGACATCGCCATTTGTGGCGCCGGTCCCGTAGGCGCATCTTTGGCGCTAATGCTGGCTGCCCAGCACCCAAGCCCGTCACGCATTGCCGTTCTGGGGAAAAACTTCGATCTGGCCAGCACCGAACATGCTCAGGGCGATCCACGCACGCTGGCCCTCAATCACGGCAGCCGTCGTCTGATTCTGAATCAGCTCAAAGCCTGGCCCGAGCGTGCCGCCCTGATGCGCACCGTGCATGTTTCCCAAAAAGGACGCCTGGGTCGCTGTCTGATTCAGGCCGACGAACTGGGCGTACCTGACCTGGGCGCCGTGGTTCATTACGATGATTTGCTCTGGACCTTGCACGCCCGGCTCCGGGACAGCGGCGTTACGCTACTGCCCGCTCAGCAAGCCCGCACCCACTCCGCCCCCAAACAGATTCTGGTCGACCACGATGCGGGTCAGGCCACAGCCTTGATTGCCGTACAGTGTGATGGCGTCCGCCCTACCGGCGTGCGACGCGATTATGGTCAACATGCCTTGTTGACGACGGTGCGCGCCAGCCAGCCTCAAACCGGCTGGGCCTACGAGCGCTTCACCGAGCACGGCCCCTTTGCAGCTCTGCCCCACCCTGACGCTCCCGATCTATATGCCATCGTCTGGTGCAATAGCCCGGAACGCAGCCAATCCTTGGCCGAGCTGCCTGTTCAAGAGTTCCAGGCCGCCATGCTGCAAGCCTTTGGAGAGCGCCTGGGACATCTGGAGCTGGTGTCCAAGCGTCACATCTTCCCGCTTGCCTTTCATGCTGGCCCCAGTCGCTTGTCCGAACGCCTGCTGGCAGTAGGCAATGCCGCCCAGACCTTGCACCCGGTTGCCGGTCAGGGTCTGAACCTGGGCTTGCGTGATGTCGCACAATTGTCACAGTGTCTGGCCGCCTGGCAAGCTGATTGCAGCCAGAACCCCGATCCCTTTTTGGCCCGCTATGCCCGTTTGCGTCGCCCGGATCGCTGGTTGACCGCTGCCATCACCGACACCTTGCCGCGTCTGTTCGCCACCAGGAATCCATTGATCCAGCATGCATGTGGTCTGGGACTGTTGGCCATGGACACCCTGCCCTTCGCCCGGCAGCCATTTGCCCGGCAGCTGCTGCAAGGAATGCGCGCCTAAGCCCACCTGTGTTACAGGCCCCGATGCGGGGCCACCCCTTATTCTTCTTGTAAGTCCTTGCCCACGAACCCGTGTCGCAGGGTTAAAATCTTCCCCATGCGTATCGGCCCCTGGACCCTTCCTAACCCTATTTTCATTGCCCCCATGGCTGGAGTCACAGACAGACCTTACCGTCGTCTGTGCAAGACGCTGGGCGCCGGTTATGCCGTCTCGGAAATGGCCGCCAGCAACAAGCGCTTGTGGGACAGCGTGAAAACATCACGACGTCTGAATCACGAGGGTGAAGCGGATCCGGTGGCTGTACAGATTGCCGGTTCCGACCCTGAAATGATGGCCGAAGCCGCTGTGTTCAATATCAGCAAAGGCGCTCGCATCATTGATATCAATATGGGTTGTCCGGCCAAAAAAGTGTGTAACGTGGCCTCGGGTTCCGCCCTCTTGCGTGACGAGCCACGCATCATTGAAATCCTTGAACACGTTGTCAAGGCATGTACTCCCTACCAGGTTCCGGTTACACTCAAGACCCGCACCGGCTGGGATGCGCAATCGCGCAATGCTGTTCGTATTGCCCGCTTGGCCGAGGATATCGGCATCGCCGCTTTGACTCTGCATGGCCGCACCCGCTGCGACTTCTACCAGGGCCACGCCGAATACGACACCATACGCGAAGTCAAAAACAGCCTCTCTATTCCGGTCATCGCCAATGGGGATATCGATAGTCCCGAAAAGGCAAAATTCGTACTAGAGTACACCGGAGCGGATGCCGTCATGATCGGTCGAGCCGCGCAAGGACGACCCTGGATTTTCCGGGAAATCCTGCATTACCTCGAACATGGCGAACATCGTGCAGCCCCCACCTTCGGCGAACTGCGCGATTGCATGATCGAACACCTGCAAGACCATTACGCTTTCTATGGGCAGCACACTGGAGTACGTACTGCCCGCAAGCATATAGGCTGGTATTTGTCGGATATGCCGGACTCCCGACACTGGCTGGACCAGATTAATCGTATCGAAAACTGTGCAGATCAATTAGAAGCCATTACTCACTGGTTTCAAGAATGCGACCTGGACCAGCCCTACCTGCAATAACAGACAGCTGTGTGGCTCTTTTGTATTTAAGTACTACGTATACCTTCAGAAAAAAATGTCAACGACCAACCCACTAGAACAGTCCGTACGTGAACGCCTCGAACGCTACTTCGCCGATCTGGGCGAATCCGAGCCACGCGATCTGTTGTCGATGGTCATCTCCTGCGTGGAACGGCCTGTCCTGCAAGTTGCCCTGGAGAAATCCGCGGGCAACCAATCCAAGGCCGCAGAAATGCTGGGCATCACGCGTAGTACTTTGCGCAAGAAGCTCAGTGCCCACAATCTGCAACCCTGATTCCTAACTCTCACGTCTCACCTTCCATGAAAATCCAGACAGCTCTTCTCTCTGTCTCCGACAAAACCGGTATTGTCGAATTTGCCCAAGCACTCGCCCAACGCGGAGTGCGGCTTTTATCCACTGGTGGCACCGCCAAGCTGCTGGCCCAAGCTGGCCTGACAGTTACCGAAGTGGCCCAGCACACCGGTTCGCCAGAAATTCTGGATGGCCGTGTCAAAACACTGCATCCAAAAATTCACGGTGGCCTGCTGGCGCGTCGCGACAGCGCCGAACATTTGAAGACTCTGGAAGAGCACGGCATTGACCGTATCGATCTGCTGGTCGTCAACCTCTACCCTTTCCGTGAAACCATTGCCAAGCCGGGTTGCACCTTTGCCGATGCGGTAGAGAACATTGATATTGGTGGCCCCGCCATGTTGCGCGCTGCTGCCAAGAACCACGGTACGCCTGAAGGCGGCGCCTGTGTGGTGATTGACCCTGTCGATTACGAACGCGTACTGGCTGATATGGATGGCCCTGCTGGTCACCCTTCTTACGGCCTGCGTCTGGAACTGGCCGCCAAGGTTTACGCCCACACCGCCGCTTACGACGGTGCTATTGCGGCGTACCTCACCAGCCTGGCTCAGGCCGAGCCTGCCCAGGACAGCGCCCCCGAAGTGAACACCTGGCCCAATGTGCTGACCATTCAGCTCAAACAGGAACAGACTCTGCGCTACGGCGAGAACCCGCATCAAAGCGCGGCTTTCTACACAGACGGCACCATTGGCGAAGGTCTGCTGGGTCGCTACAAGCAGCTGCAGGGCAAGGAACTGTCCTACAACAATATTGCTGACGCCGATGCCGCGTGGGAATGTGTCCGCAGCTTTGACGCGGGCGCTTGCGTCATCGTCAAGCACGCCAATCCTTGCGGTGTAGCTCTGGGCGAAACCGCCGAGGAATCCTATCGCAAAGCGTTCCAAACTGACCCAACGTCGGCCTTTGGCGGCATTATTGCCTTCAACCGTGAAGTGGACGAAGCCGCTGCCCAGGCGATCAGCAGCCAGTTTGTAGAAGTGCTGCTGGCACCTTCCTACACGCAAGGTGCTCTGGACGTGTTTGCCGCGAAAAAGAACGTGCGCGTGCTGAGCATTCAGCCCGGTCAGGCTCACAACGCTTTCGACGTGAAACGTGTCGGCGGCGGCTGGTTGGTGCAAACGCCCGACACCTTCCGCGACAACACCGAAGCCTTCAAGGTCGTGACACAAGTACAGCCCACCGCCCAGCAAATGCAAGACATGCTGTTTGCCTGGAACGTGGCCAAGTACGTGAAATCGAACGCCATCGTGTTCTGCGGTCAAGGCATGACCCTGGGTGTAGGCGCTGGCCAGATGAGCCGTGTGGACTCAGCCCGCATCGCCTCCATCAAGGCTGAAAACGCTGGCTTGACCCTGCAGGGTTCGGCGGTTGCGTCCGACGCTTTCTTCCCCTTCCGCGATGGTCTGGATGTGGTTGCCGAAGCGGGCGCCACCTGCGTGATTCAACCCGGCGGCAGCGTGCGTGATGACGAAGTCATTGCCGCCGCCAACGAGCGTGGTATTGCCATGGTCTTGACCGGCACACGCCACTTCCGTCACTAATATGCGAATCCTGGGCATAGACCCTGGCTTGCGTCGCACTGGTTTCGGAGTGATCGACGCCCAGGGGCCCAGCTTGCGCTATGTGGCCAGCGGGACCATCGTGGTCCCGCCTGATCTGCCTCTTGCAGAGCGGCTAAAGCTGATTCTGACTCACATCACCGAGGTGATTGAGCAAAGCAAGCCCGATACCTCTGCCATCGAAAAAGTCTTCGTAAACAGCAACCCTGCCTCTACCCTTTTGCTGGGGCAGGCACGGGGCGCCGCTTTGTGTGCGTTGGCCGTAGCCGGCCTGGATGTACATGAATACACAGCGTTGCAGATCAAGAAAACCGTCACCGGCAGCGGCCATGCTGCCAAAGAACAAATCCAGCTGATGGTCCAGCGGCTCTTGCAGCTGAACGGCCTGCCCGCACCGGACTCGGCCGACGCTCTGGCCTGCGCCATCAGTCATGCTCATCACAGCAGTGTGGTGGGCGGCCTGCAAAAAAGCGGAGCCATCACCACCGGGCCGCGCCGTCGCATTCGCGCAGGCCGGATCTTGGGTTAACTCTCCAGAAGGAATGTCATGATAGGTCGCATCCGGGGTACCTTGATCGAAAAACAGCCGCCTACCATCTGTGTGGATGTGGGGGGGGTCGGTTATGAAATCGATGTACCTATGAGTACGCTCTACCAAATGCCAGAGCTGGGCGCACAGGTCAATCTGTTCACCCATCTGGCTATTCGTGAAGATGCTCACGTGCTGTTTGGCTTTTCCAGCCTGAACGAGCGCAGCACCTTCAAGGCACTGATCAAAGTCACGGGCATTGGTGCCCGCACCGCGCTGTCCTTGCTCTCGGGCATGAGTGCAGAAGAACTGGCCGATGCTATTACGCGCCAGGAAACGTCCCGTCTGGTCAAGATTCCAGGCATAGGCAAGAAAACAGCCGAGCGTCTTTTACTGGAACTGCGTGGCAAGCTGGGTGCAGACCTGGGCAGCAGCGGTACAGTCAGCGCCGTTCCCAATAGCCGTGATGATGTGCTGCACGCGTTGGAAGCATTGGGCTACTCCAACAAGGAAGCCAGTGTTGCTGTCAAAGCCTTGCCGGATGATATTGATGTGTCAGAAGGGATCAAGCAAGCGCTGAAATCGCTGTCACGCGCTTGAGACGACACTGCTATGTATAAAAAGTCGGACCGTTCATATGAACGGCCCGACTTTTTTAAACTATTCCATTTATCAAGCGAGCAGACGCCCCAAGGCGGATACATCCACATTCCCACCACTGATCAGTACGCCAACCTTGCGGCCTTGCAAATCACCCTGACGCATTACCGCCGCGGCACCCAAGCAACCTGTAGGCTCCACAACCATCTTCATGCGTTCTGCAAAGAAACGCATGGCCTGAACCAGCTCGGTATCAGGCACCGTCAAAATATCTGTAATCATGCTGCGAATCAGCTCAAACGTCATGGGTGCCAAAGCTTGGGTCAGCGCCCCATCAGCAATCGATGCAGGCGGAGCAATCTTGACGATCTCCCCACTACGCAGGGACTGCTGGGCATCATCCCCAGCCTGCGGCTCAACACCAAAGACTTCACAAGCCGGTGCCATAGCCTTGGCGGCCAGCAAGCAGCCCGACAGCAAGCCACCGCCCCCTAATGGAACATAGAACTGCTGCAAGTCCGGCACGTCCTGAAACAGCTCCAGTGCCGCCGTCCCCTGCCCCGCGATCACATCAGGATGCGCAAAGGGAGGAATCAAGGTCAGCCCTTCACGCTCGACCAGCTCTTGTGCAATTTGGGCACGATCTTGGGTCAAGCGATCGTACTCGATCACTTTGGCACCGTAGCCACGCGTTGCCGCCAATTTGGCAGCCGGAGCATCCGAATTCATGATGATGGTGGCCGGTATCCCCAAGAGCTTGGCCGACAGGGCCACAGCTTGCGCATGATTGCCCGAGGAAAAAGCGACGACCCCTGCTTTTTTCTGCTGCTCGTTCAACTGCGCCAGCGCATTGAACCCACCGCGAAACTTGAAAGCACCAATACGCTGAAAATTCTCGCACTTGAAGTAGACTTCGCCATTCAGGCGCTCGTTCAAGGTTGCGGAAGTCAAGACCGGTGTGCGGTGTGCCACAGGCGCCAAGCGTTCAGCGGCGGCTACAACATCAGCAAAATCAGGTAATTCCAAGGACATGGCTAAAATCTCGATTAAAAACTCCAACCCACATTATGCGCGATGCCATGCGAAGCAGCCTAGCGCTGGCCGGACAAATCCAGCCTGGCTGCTACGGATGACCGATTTGCCCACGCATTCCATGCACACTGCCATGTGCCCTGATACTCAGGCGGTGGGTGCTTGGTGTACCATACTGTATATTCAATCAGCGTAGTCATCATGGCCATACATTCCGATTCGCTCTCCAGCCTGCCTTCTGAACAGCGCATCATTACGCCCAAACCCTTGTCACCCAACGAAGAGTCCATCGAACGCGCCTTGCGACCCAAGATGCTGGAGGACTATGTCGGGCAAGCTCGGGCGCGCGAACAGCTGGAAATCTTTATTGCGGCTGCTCGCCAACGCCAGGAAGCGCTGGACCACGTCTTGCTGTTTGGCCCTCCCGGTTTGGGTAAAACCACGCTGGCCCACATCATTGCCCATGAAATGGGCGTGAACCTGCGCCAGACTTCCGGCCCCGTGCTGGAGCGCCCCGGCGATCTGGCCGCCTTGCTGACAAACCTGGAACCTAACGACGTCCTGTTTATTGACGAGATCCATCGCCTGTCTCCCGTCGTCGAAGAAATTCTGTATCCGGCACTGGAAGACTTTCAAATTGACATCCTGATTGGCGAAGGCCCGGCAGCACGCAGCGTCAAACTGGATTTGCAGCCCTTCACCCTGGTCGGTGCCACGACTCGTGCCGGCATGTTGACCAACCCCTTGCGTGACCGTTTTGGCATTGTGTCCCGTCTGGAGTTTTATGACGTCAAAGATCTGACGCATATCGTGGCGCGCAGTGCCGGGTTACTGAATGTCAGCACGACGGATGAAGGCACCTACGAAATTGCCCGCCGCTCGCGTGGCACCCCGCGTATTGCCAACCGACTTCTGCGCCGAGTACGCGATTACGCCGAAGTCAAAACCGGCGGCATCATCCATACCGAATGCGCACAGGCTGCCCTGTCCATGCTGGAAGTGGATCCACAAGGCCTGGATTTGATGGACAGAAAATTGCTGGAGGCCATCGTGCATAAATTCGACGGTGGCCCGGTTGGGGTAGACAGCCTGGCGGCTGCCATTGGTGAAGAACGCGACACGATCGAAGATGTGATCGAACCCTATCTGATCCAGCATGGCTTTTTGCAACGCACCCCAAGAGGCCGCATTGCTACCCTGAACACCTGGCGTCACCTGGGGCTCACGCCGCCACGCAACACGCAGGGTCAGGATCTGTTCGACGCAGAATAAGCGCTTAGCCCCGGCGAGCCCAGGGGCGGAACACCAACAGCAAGGTAATCGCAATCGACACGGCGGCAGCCAGCAGCAAGGCTGTCAGCCAGTGTAAATGCGTGAAGGTCAACGCCAGCGTGGTGCAAAACCCCGCCAGACTGCCTGTTCCCCACAAGGCCGAACGCAACGTCGCGACCAAGCTGGCTGCACCCAAGGTTTGGTGAATGGTCACGGCGACCACGGTATAGCCAATGGGGAAAGCCATGATCAGCCCCGACAAGCTCGGCCCCAGCAAAGAGCTGCTGGTGGTCACGATAGCAACCAGAAGTCCTGCCAAGGCCCCTCTGAATATCAGCAAGCCCCAACCCGCTTTTGCTTTGCTGGTCCCTTTCATGCCGGCCAGACGACGCGACACGCGCAAACTGAACGCAGTCACAGCAATAAACAAAGCCAGCCCCAACACAGGTTGCACGGGCATGAAGGACAAGAGCAAGGCGGCCACCGCCCAACCAGCGACCGCACACAATAAGGTGCGCCAAGGCGACAAGGTGGGAGCACAAAGAATGATGAGCAGCAAAAACAGCTGAGTCGCACTAAGCGAATACACGGCATAGGTTGCCGCCTGCTGCACATAATCGGCGGGGAACTGCTGGGACAGAAAATAGAAGCCGGGGCCCAACACCATGGGCAAACCCGCCAGAGCACCACCAATCAATGGGCCAAATGCGCCCACTGACCACGACACCAGAACAACAACCAAAGCGGTGGCGGCCATGCGGACTGCCAAGGCAGACCACGCCACATCAAGAAAAGCAGTTTCCACGACGGTATCTCGCGGTGAAACCAGGTATCCAGAGCAGCCTGACTCAGCGCTAGTAAAGACGCTGGAGCCAGGCGGCTTCTGTCATCCTTAGCTCACCACACTCCAGTCCAGGGCTTGACCGGCAGCCAGAGGAATCAATGGCTCACCGGCCATCTCCACAGACTCGGGGATCGTGAACTGGCTGCGCTGCAAGGTCATTGTTCCTTCATTGACGGGCAGGCCGTAGAAAGCAGGGCCATTCAAGCTGGCAAAGGCTTCCAGGCGATCCAGACGGCCAGCCTTGTCAAAAGCCGATGCGTACAGCTCCATCGCGTGCAGTGCGGTATAACAGCCCGCACAGCCACAACTTTGTTCTTTGCGGCTACGCGAGTGTGGTGCACTGTCTGTACCCAGGAAGAAACGATTGCTGTCGCTGGTGGCAGCATCAACCAGGGCCTGGCGATGCTTCTCGCGCTTCAAGACAGGCAAACAGTACCAGTGTGGCTGCAAACCGCCTTGGAACAAAGCATTACGGTTATAGAGCAAGTGATGGGCGGTGATGGTTGCGGCAACCGGGCCTTCCGCCTGGCTCACATAGGCAGCGCCCTCTGCCGTGGTCAGGTGCTCAAACACCACTTTCAGTTCGGGGAAGGCCTTGCGCATGGGGATCATCACACGCTCGATGAATACGGCTTCCCGGTCGAACAAGTCGATGCTGGGGTCTGTGACCTCTCCGTGCATCAGCAAAGGCATACCCGATTCCTGCATCTGGGCCAGCACCTTGGAACAGTTCTTCAACAAATCTGTCACGCCCGCGTCGGAGTTGGTGGTGGCACCGGCAGGATACAGCTTGACGCCATGCACAACTCCGCTTTCCTTGGCGCGGACAATTTCCTCTGGCTGAGTATTGTCGGTCAGGTACAAGGTCATCAAAGGCTCAAACTTGCCAGCGTACTCAGTTTTGGCCAAAGCGGTCAGGATACGCTCGCGGTAGGCCAGAGCCTGTGCCGTTGCGGTAACGGGCGGCGTCAGGTTGGGCATGACGATAGCCCGGTCAAATTGTGCCGCGGTATGGCCCAAGACCGATTCCAACACAGCGCCATCGCGCAGGTGCAAATGCCAATCATCAGGACGACGAATGACCAGGGTATCCACAGTAGGGCTCATATCTTTACTCAATATCAAACAAAGGCCCGTGCTTTGAACCGTCAATAAAGCAACAGGTGCCACAATTGCCTTTCAGCAGGCCGAATCCATCATTATGCTACAGCTACCTGTGCTGCGCATGATTGGCACAGGAATCCCGAACCCAAATCCATAGTGCGTTGCAGCAGCCTGTAAACACTGGAAAATCTGCTTACAGACCCGCAAAGCTCTTGCTCACAAAGGACTTGGACGTATCGGGAGTATCACGGTATGCTGACAGACAAGTCGTGCCCTAGCGCATAACCCGCCCCTTCAACTCGTTTCTCAGGAGTTCCGTTCATGGCCAGCACTGAAAAAAAGCCTGCTACCCGCAAACCCAATGCAGCCTTCATGAAACCACTCACTCCTAGCCCAACACTGGCTGCGGTGATTGGCTCTGGCGCGCTGCCGCGTACTGAAGTTACGAAGAAAATCTGGGAATACATCAAGAAACACGATCTCCAGGATCCCAAGAACCGTCGCAACATCAATGCCGACGCCAAGCTGCGCCCCTTGTTCGGCAAGGACCAGGTCTCCATGTTTGAACTGACCAAGCTGGTCAGCGCTCACCTGAAATAAGCACGGGGTGCCCAGGCACCTCTGGCAATATCGGGCCGCGCCGCTGAGCTTTCAGCCGCGGCCCTTTTTTCATTTGGCGGCATCAAGTCCGCTGCTTTCTCGTCTTCATGTCGATTTCATTCTCTACCCCGCCCGCTCAACCCCCACGCGCCTTGTGCTGGCTACGCCGTGATCTACGTTTGCACGATCATGCTGCCTTGCACCATGCCTTGAAAAGTGGTTTGCCTGTAGCCTGTGTGTTTGTCTTTGACAGCACCATCCTGCAATCCTTACCCGCCAATGATGTCCGACTGGCTTTTATCTACGACAGCCTGCTACAGGTTCAGGAGCAGCTGCGTCAAAATGGCAGTGAACTGATCACGGTTTATGGGGACCCCGTACAGAAAATTCCAGAATTGGCGATCAGCCTGAATGCAAAAACCGTCTATACAAACGAGGACTACGAGCCTGCGGCCATCACGCGGGATCGGGCTGTCAGCCATGCTCTATCCTCACAAGGCATGGAACTGCAGCTATTCAAGGACCAGGTGATCTTTGCGCAGGATGAAATCCTGACCCAACAGAAGCAGCCCTACACGGTTTTTACGCCCTACAAGCGCAATTGGCTGGCGCGTATCCAATCTGAACATGTGCAAGCATACGACTGCTCGCAAGGCCAATGGGCCGCGCTGCCCGAGCAAGCCTTGCCTGGCTTGGAGCAATTGGGCTTTCAAGACGAGTCTCGCGCAAAACTACTGAACCCCGCCGGTTGGCAAGGCGCCCAAACCTTGCTGGAAGAATTCGAACCCAGAATCCACGCTTACCAGGAGCGCCGAGACTTTCCAGCCAAACGAGGGGTATCCTATCTGGCCCCCCATCTACGCTTTGGAACCCTCTCGATCCGCCAGGCGGTATCTTTAGCTTGGCCCAGCGACTCCGAGGGCGCAGCAACATGGCTGAGCGAATTGATCTGGCGAGAGTTCTATCAGCAGTTCCTGTGGCACCACCCTGAAACGGCCTCAGAGAGCTTCAAGCCCGCCTACAAGGATCTGCCCTTCCCTAATCGCGAAGACTGGTTCCAGGCCTGGAAAGAAGGCCAGACCGGCTACCCGATTGTGGATGCCGCCATGCGTCAATTGAACCAGTCAGGCTATATGCACAACCGGCTCCGTATGATCAGCGCTTCCTTTCTGGTGAAAGACTTGCTGATAGACTGGCGTTGGGGTGAACAATATTTCGCTCAGAAGCTGCTTGATTACGATATGGCTTCCAATGTGGGAGGCTGGCAATGGGCCGCTTCTACCGGATGTGATGCGCAGCCTTACTTTCGCATCTTTAATCCCATTACCCAATCGCGTAAATTTGATCCTGATGGGCAATTCATACGACGGTATGTCCCCGAGCTGGCTTCCCTGGACAAGCAGGCCGTGCATGCCCCCTGGCAGGCCAAGCAGCTTCCTATCGAATTCAGGCTGGGACAGGATTACCCGGCCCCCATCGTGGATCACGACACACAACGGCATCTTGCTTTGGCGCTATTCAAGCAAGCAGGAGAGCAAGAGCAAACGGATTGAAATACCTTAAGGATATTTATGTCAGACAGCTCCCGACCACCACCTCCAGCCAGTACCCCGGTATTACTGCAAAACCTGCAAACCGCTCATCCTCAAGCACAAGTGGCTATCCTTGATTTCGGCTCCGATCACGCCGAAATAAGCATGGCTCATAAAGGTGTCCCTGTTCATACCGAGCACTTCCCGGAACTTAGTGGGGTCCAGCTCTTGGCAAGCTGTTTCGCAGACTCCAGCTCGCGCGCAGCGCAGTTGGAACATGCTATCGAGGTCGTGGAAGACGCGATCATGCCAGCCAGCCTGGATCTGCGTCAGTTCATGGTGTTTGCCGCTGGGGAGTTTGCTGAAGAGCTTGGCGTCTGGCTCACAGAAGCTCAAGGCAGCGAGCAGCACACTCTTAATCGGGACATGATTGACGACCTGTTCACCCTGTATGCAGCAGCCAGCCAAGGAGCGGTCAGCCTGAAAATGATCAACGCGGGCTCTTTGGAAAATATCCATCAGCTGGTCAATAATCAAAACCTGGGTATTTACCTCTTGCTGCTGCGTGAGTGCCTGCATCATATGCATGTCGAACAGATCCACCTGCTGGCACCTTAAAGTCTTCCTCAACAGGGATAAGCGAAACGCACCGACCAAGGGCCTGAACCGGGGTGCATAGCCAAGCAGATGCTGGCCAAATCTGAGCAAGCCCAAGCAAAGCAACATCAAATAAAAAAAGGTGCTCATCTGAGCACCTTTTAAATATTTCTTTCTGGGCTACGCCAGAACACTACTGAAATGGGATCGCGTTAGTAGTCGTGGCCCAGAGCCTGACCACCTGCCAAAGCCAACCAGCCTTTAATCAGACGGTGGATGATCCATACCATGGCTACCAGAGCGGTTACCCAACCAATAAAGATGGTCGTCAGCAAAGCGCTCAACACCACCCACAACAGTCCCCACCAGAAAGTCTTGATGACCCAATCCAGATGGCTGGCATAAATAGTGCCCGATGCATCACCGCGTTTGACGTAAGCCAGAATCACAGCTGCTACAGCTGCAGCACCGAAGATACCTGCACTGATCATAGCCAAAGAAAACAAGCCATAGCAGATGTGCGTAATCTTGCGCAGCGACAAGCCTGGTTCAAGCTCGGGGCTAATGGGCTGATTCATTCGGTTCTCCTGAAACAAGCATTAACAATAACTATACCGAACTATTTTACCCATACTTTGAGCATTAACCGTATGACAGTGGCAGAGCTACCACCATCAAGGTAGAAGAAGCGGCGTATGAAACGCCGCTTCTATGATCCAGTCACGTTCTATGCAGTTACCGAAGAAACAAACGCTATGCGGGCCACTCATAGAACAGGCACCGCGCATGCCGATTAGCGTCACTACCCAGGGCAATCAGCAGTATAAAAAAAAGCAGCAGCAGCAGCAGAAGAAGAAGAAGAAGAAGAGGAAGCGGTGTATAGGCGCGCCTCCACAACAAACAGTCGGCACAGCAAGAGTGGAGCGACCGACCACCCTGCAGATAGGCAGCGACGGATTGAACGTCAATCCTATGGTGCAGGGACAGAATGCCACGACCGATCTACTAGGCTTAGGCCAAACGGCGTCGGTAAGAATAAGGAATACACGCAGCCCAGAACGGGCCAGGAGGGGTGGCGGTGCGCCTGAACCGGGTGATCCAGGGCCAGGCCTTCGAACAATCCGAGACAGGCCGGTAGCCTGCTCTTTTGTCGCCGCCTAAAACAAAACCCCCGCAAGGGATGCTTGCGGGGGTTTTGAGGAATAAGAGCTTGACGATGACCTACTTTCACAGACGTCCGTCCACTATCATCGGCGCAAAGGCGTTTCACA
>NZ_JAHKKC010000021.1:0-72114 GCF_020496585.1 Alcaligenes sp. 13f | reverse complement strand
GGTCGCCCGGAACCAAGGAGTCCAGCGTGACCATTTCCCATTCATGTTGATAAGCAGTCGGGGTCTTAAGCATGAACGTATTATGAACAAGCCTGCTGTTTTATGGGAGGGTTTGTCAGCAGTCTGAAAAGGGGCAGATTTCTCTGCCCCTTTTTTTACATTCCGCTTGCTGACCACACCCAACACGGCGGTAAGCGGCGGATTAGCCAGCACGGCAACAGACTCTACCTTGTCATCTCGACCACGAGCCCACGCCAGTGTTTCGCCTGCGTCGGAGATGAAAAAAACCGGGCGAACCCGGCTTTTATCAACCCACTCAAGCAGGCTTACTTGCTGATCTTGGTGACCACGTAATCACCACCGTCACGTTTGGCAGTGAACTTTACCTTGTCACCCGGTTTGATGTTGGCCAGCAAGGCGGGATCAATTTTGTACACCAATGTCATGGCGGGCAGTTCCAGGTCGCTGATCTCACCATGCTTGATGGTAATTTTGCCGGCCTCGGCATCCAGTCGGCGCACTTCACCCGAGGCACTGGCTTCCTGAGCCTGGGCGACCACGACATAGGCCGAGCCAGCTACCACACCCAAAGTTCCCAACGCCAAGGCTGCGCTTCGTTTCGTCCACGTCATTTTTCACTCCTGCAAATTGGGCAGAGCCAGACAATTAGCTCATAATGCCTACTTTCGGACGCCTGATGCGTCTGTTTCCGATCAAGCATAACGCTAAACCTTTGCAAAAGCATGAGCGAATTTATTAAAGGGTATGTGCTGCGTCCAGCCACCCCCGCAGACCTTCCGGCCATTTTGGGCCTGATGCGCGATATGGCCGCGTTTGAGAAACTGGAGCATATTTTCAAGGCCAGCGTTGAGTCTCTGCGCAACAGTTTCTTCTCGGACGAGCCCAGTGCCTACTGCCTGGTCATTACTCCCGAAGATCAGCCCGACGCACCAATTTCTTACATTATGTGGTTTTACAACTACTCCAGTTTCCTGGATCGCCGCGGCATCTATCTGGAGGATTTATATATAGACCCGGCCCACCGCAAGCACGGTCTGGGCGCTGCTGCCCTGCGCCATCTGGCCCAGATGGCGGTAGCCCAAGGCTGTGGCCGCCTGGAGTGGGTAGTACTGGACTGGAACCAGAACGCCATCGACTTCTACAAGTATCAGGGCGCTCAAGTGCTGGAAGACTGGCGCGTGGTACGCGTCACTGGCGATGCCCTGGTCAATCTGGCTCAAGGCACCCCTACTCCTGCCGAAACATAAGGCTTCTTCATGTCCACACGACTTTCCATTATCAGCACCCGCACCGGCGACGATGGCACAACGGGCCTGGGCGATGGCAGCCGCCTGCCCAAGACCGCTCCCCTGATTCATGCCCTGGGCGACGTGGATGAACTGAACAGCCATATCGGCGTCTTGCGCAGCATGGCACTGCCCGAGGATGTTGATGCCCTGCTGTCCGACATTCAGCACGACTTGTTCGATATGGGGGCCGAGCTGTGCATCCCTGGCCATCAGGTCATAGGCAGCGTCCATGTGGAACGTCTGGACCAAGCGATTCGTCACTACAACGAGCCCTTGGGCATACTCAAAGAGTTCATTTTGCCCGGTGGCAGCCCGGCAGCCGCACAAGCACATGTACTGCGTTGTGTGGCGCGTCGTGCAGAACGCAGCGTCGTGGCGGTGCCCTCAGAATCCTTGCCACAAGAAGGCCCGCGCCTGTATCTGAACCGCCTGTCGGATTTGTTGTTTGTGCTGGCGCGTACCTTGAACCGCCATGCAGGCCGCTCCGACGTGCTGTGGGAGCCCAAGCGCAACGAGCCTGGCAAGGGCTGATCGCCCCATCGCGACTGCAACTATAAAAATAGGGCCCTGCTTTAGCAGGGCCCTATTCCTTTTCAGGCTAGATCAATGCGAGTGGTATCCGCAAACTTCAGCACAGGCTCGTCCGTGGGGTCTTCGTAGACCTGCCACTTCAAGGACTGGCTGCCCACCTGAATATCCACGGTAGCCAGGGTGTTTTCCGCGTCACTGTCCGCCGGGTCACAGCGCCAGATCGGAAATTCCGCATGGTGCTGATCCGCCAGGACGATCAAAGGATCAAGCGCAGCACCGGCTTGTGCCAACAATTGATCCCCACGCTCCTGCCGCAGTTCGGACGACCGGGTAATACGCTGTTCAAAGCCTTTCATGGACGGATGGACCGCATGATTGGCGTGCAGATGGTTTTGCTCAATGGTCTGCACAGAAACGGCCTCGGCACTGAACTCCACGCTCAGCAAGCGTGGATCGCCACGCTGCGCCAGGCTCAAATGGAAAGCGCCGGAACGTGGGTGATCCTGCAAGATCCCTACTGCCTGATCCAGATCAGGCTGATCCAGCATGGCGCGGGTCAGGACCATGCGCGGCACCCCTGGGGCCACATGCCGAGCCCGCACATTATTCACCGTCATGGCCAAACCGGCCTGGGTCACTGCAAAGCTGTGGCCCGGCAAGGAAGCAGGATAAAGAAAGGAGACAAAGGACATGCCGCTGTCGGGGATGAATTTGGCCACCCCGCAGTAACCGGCAAAACCTGGATCACCATCTTCGTTATGCACCAGACGAGGCTCGCCCTGGGCGGGCATTTGCACGGTAGTGCAACCATCGGGAGCCATGGCCCACAAGTCGCCCCGGCAATTCCACAAGAAAACGTCTTCAAAGGGGAGCTCCAGACCCAATGCCAGGCCCTGGAGCTCGGTCCATATTCGGGGGAAATAACGCTCGGTGTACTGAGCCAGCTGACCGGCTACAGCCGTCCCCTTCGATTGCATGATGCCTTGCCATGCTGCTGAGTTCAGCAAGTAGGCATGCACGGCGGGGGCTCCGAAACGTCCCAAAGAATGGCCAATTTCTTTGGGACCACCACTTAACTCCAGATAGGACAACTTAGCCATTGCGTCTATTTCCAGTAAGCACCGGACTGGTGCAATTGATTTTCAACCAACTCAATACCGCTGACAGCACGACTGCCCGCCTTGGCCAGAACCTGTTCCAGCAAGACCTCCACCAGTGCCTGTGCAGCAACCAGAGAAGGAAAAAAAGACGGACTGTCGGTTCCAAACAATAATGTGGCATCTGCCTGCTGCGCAATAGGGGCAAGCAAGCTGTCGCAAATCGCCAGGATTTGTGCATCTGCCTGTCGGGCCGCTGCATGGGCCAGCACGGCTTCCTGGGAATACGGTGCAAAACCGAACAAGACCAGCACATCCCCTTTTTGCAGCGCCCGCAGATCCATATCCAGAGTACCGGACTCGCCACGCAACAAGCCAATCGAGGGCCGGAACAGACGGTACTGATAATGAAAGGAAAAAGCGGGTGCAAAAGAGGCTCTGAACCCGGCCACAAAAACCCGCTTGGCCTTGTTCAGCAATTCCACAGCCTGTGGCAAGCGTGCTTCATTCACCTCGCGCAGCAGCGCCAGAGTATCCATTTGTGCTGTCAGCGTCTGCGCCAGGCGATCTTCTTTATTTCGATTGCGTACCACCGCCCGGGCCTGATCGGCATAACGCCGTGCACCCTGTCCATGCAGCGCCTGGGTGAACACTGCCTTGAACTCTGCCCAACCGCCAAAACCCAAAGACTGGGCAAAGCGCAGCAAGGTGGCAGGCTGCACCTGTGCCTGCGCGGCCAACTGACGCATGGACATCAAGGGCACCTGTTCGGCATGATCCAGCACATAGCGCGCGCTTTGCTGGAACTGCGGCGACATGGTGGCAAACGCTGCCTGAATACGCTCGGTCAGATTGCTCAAGGAGTTCATGGGCCAACACGCTTAAAAAGGGGACATCAAGTATATATCGGGCGCAAATGCAGTCTGGGCGCAACAGTGAGGCCTTTATCCACCTGTCCCGACAAATCAATGATGATTTATTTGTTGAAAGTATTATTATATATTCAACATACGTTGAAAATCCTTCCGGGCCTACTTTCTGGATCTGCGCCATGACACATGTCTTTCATCGCAACCCCAAACAAACCTTGCCCTGCGCCATCAAAGGCGATGGCATCCGCATCGTGGACAGCAATGGCAACACTTATATAGACGCCAGCGGTGGCGCGGCCGTATCCTGCCTGGGCCATAGCCACCCTGTTGTGATCGCTGCCATCAAGCAACAGCTGGACCAGATTGCCTACGCCCACACGTCCTTTTTCAGCAGTCAGGCCGCCGAGGACCTGGCAGATTTTTTGACCAGCCGATCCCCCGGTGATCTGGACCATGTGTACTTTCTGTCCGGAGGCTCGGAGGCCGTAGAAGCCAGCCTGAAGCTGGCACGGCAATATTTCGTGGAGATTGGTCAGCCCGAGCGTCATATTTTCATCGCACGCCGTCAGAGCTATCACGGCAATACGCTGGGGGCTTTGGCCATTGGCGGCAATGAATGGCGTCGCAAGCCGTTCCTGCCTCTACTGGCTCCGGCCCAGCATGTCTCGCCCTGCTACCCCTACCGCGACCAAGGCAGTGATGAAAGTGCCGAGCAATATGCCGACCGTCTGGCTCAGGAACTGGACGACATGATTCAAAGCCTGGGTCCCCAGAACGTCGCGGCCTTTGTCGGCGAAACTGTAGTGGGCGCGACCGCTGGTGCCTTGGCGCCAGTAGGCGATTACTGGAAAAAGATCCGTCGGGTCTGCGACAAGCACGGCGTGCTGCTGATTCTGGATGAAGTCATGTCGGGCATGGGGCGGACCGGCTATCTGTTCGCCTGCGAGGAGGACGGAGTCGTGCCGGACATCATGGCCATTGCCAAGGGTCTGGGTGCGGGCTATCAGCCTATTGGTGCGATGCTGGCCAGTGACCGGATTTACCAAGCCATCCTGAATGGCTCGGGCTTTTTTCAGCACGGCCATACCTATATGGGTCACGCCACAGCCTGCGCTGGTGCTTTAGCCGTGCAACAAGTGATTGAGCAAGACCAGTTGCTGGAAAACGTCCGTCAGCGCGGCGAGCAATTGCGCCGGGAGCTGCATCAGGCGTTGGACAGCCACCCCAATGTGGGTGATATACGTGGTCGTGGCCTGTTTGTCGGAGTCGAACTGGTGCAAGACAAGGCCAGCAAGCAAGCGCTGGACCCTGGCTTGAAAACCCACGCCAAGATCAAGCAGCATGCGTTTTCCCAAGGTTTGATGCTCTACCCTATGGGTGGCACGATAGATGGAGTTCACGGCGACCATATCTTGCTGGCACCGCCCTTTATCTGCACCGAGGCCGACATTCACGAAATCGTGACACGTCTAACCCAAACCATCGAACACATCCTGCCCCGATAAACCCGTCGAGCAGAGCGTCGAACAAACAGTCAGAACGCTCTGCTGACTGCGTTGCGGCAAGCCAGCCGCAAGAGGCACCGCTAGTTATACATAAAGGAGAACCATGGCCCGCCTACCCTATGCTGACCTGAATGCCCCCGACGCCGCCCCATTGGTAGAACAGATCATTGCAGAGCGCGGCAGCGTCTTGCACCTGTACCAGATGCTGCTGCACAGCCCACCCATTGCCAAAGGCTGGCTGAATCACCTGACCGGCATACGCCACAACAGCAGCCTGCCGGGCGATCTGCGCGAACTGGTCATCATGCGCGTAGCCCTATTGAACCGTGCCCCTTACGAGGCCGATCAACATGCCCCTATCGCGCTGGCAGAGGGGCTGAGTCAAGCCCAACTGGATGCCCTGCCCGACTGGCAAGACTCCGATGCCTTCACGCCCATTCAGCGTGCTGTGCTGGCTTACACCGATGCCATGACTCTGAATGTGCAAGTGGAGCCCGCTGTTTTTCAGGACGTACGCCAGTATTTTGATGAAAAACTGACGGTTGAGCTGACCGCCACCATCGCTACCTACAATATGGTGTCGCGCTTCCTGGAAGCCTTGCACATTCATTCCGACGACTCGCGTTAAAACGGCACCCTGAGCGCCTCCGTCCGGCCACCTCCCAGGCGCCCCGCCAGAAACTCCACAAACAAACGCAGTTTGGGAGGCAAATGGCGGGTGGGCGGATACAAGGCCCACAAGGCACCACAATACTGCGTACGGAACTCCCAATCGGCCAGCACGCGCACAATACGCCCTTCCAGCTCCGGCTCCCTGGCCACAAAGCAGGGCAAACTGCCTATCCCCAAACCACGCTCTACCGCATCCAGACGCACACCCGTATGGTTAGCCGCATAGCGCCCCCTAACCGACACATTCAGTACCCGCCCGCCTTTATTGAAACGCCAACGTGAATCGCTGGGTGCCTCGCCCAGGTAGATGCAGCTATGTTCGCGCAACTGCTGGGGATGAACGGGCAGGCTGTGTTCGGCCAGATACTCCGGACTGGCGTACAAGCCATGCCGAATATCCGTCAGATGACGCCCCATCAAACCGGGCGGCGGCTGATCCGTGATGCGTATCGCCAGATCCAGCTGATCGTCGATCAGGTCTGCATAGCGATCATCCAGATTCATCAGCACATTCACTTTGGGGTGCGCCGCCAGGAAATCCGGCATATGCGGATGAATCAGAAAATGCCCCACGGCTTTGGGAACACTCAAGCGTATCTGCCCCTCCGGCTCGGTCTGGAACTGCCCCGAGATCTCCATCGCGGCCTGGGCGCAGGACAGCATGTCACGGGCATGCTCGTAAATCGCCTGGCCACTGTCGCTTAGCCGTAATTTACGCGTCGTGCGCTGCAATACCCGCGTTCCCAAACCTTTCTCCAGACGCGCAATGGAACGGCTGACTGCCGACGGGGTATAGCCCAGTTGGCGAGAGGCTTCGGAAAAGCTGCCTGTCTCCACCACTTTGACAAAAACCACCATATCGCTCATCAGGGAAGTGAGATTACTTGTGCTCATAGGGAATAAATTATTTCAATGAATTGCAATTATCAGGACTGCTCACTATGCCTACAATGCCTTAAAACCAACCTACAGGTAATAAAATGCAAGATAAATTATATTTGACTAGCAATAGCCTTACCTGCATAGCGGAAATCCTGGAGTGTTATCAATCCGAAAATGAGCGTTATGCTGTCAGGCTGGATAAAACCTTATTTCATCCCCAAGGCGGGGGTCAGCCTTGCGACAAAGGCACGATAAATGGGCACGAGGTCCTGCATGTGGCTCAAAACCGCGACGGTCACGTGCTGCACTACCTGCATGTGCGCCTGCCGCTGGGGCCCGTAGAACTACATATTGCTCGCGCTCACCGACTGGAGCACGCCCGCCTGCATACGGCCGGCCACCTTATCGGCCATCTGGTTGAACGCATAGGCTGGCAGGCCGTAAAGGCGCATCACTGGCGGGGCGAGTCACGGGTGGTCTTTCGCAACCCCAAGGATGCTCTGCCCCCCTTCCTGGATGATTTGTCCAATCGTTGTGCTGAACAGATTCAATTGGCTCAGCCAATTTCCATCAGTTTTCAGGAAGGGCGCCGCGAGGTTGCGATTGGTAGCCTGGGGTGCTACCCCTGCGGCGGCACACATGTTGAAAACACATCCGAATTAAATGGACTGAAAATAATCCGTATAAAAAACAAAAAAGATGAATTGAGCATTCATTATGAAATGATGAATTAATAAATAATAAAAATCATGGCAGTTTATTAGCTCTGGCTATTATCGGAAAAGAAAAACAATTCTTTTAGAACCCCCAAGGGAAGTGAGATATGTATTTAGAGACCGAACGATTGCGGACTGAGCATATGCAGTCCCTGCTAAATGGCGAACTCCTGGCTATCCGCCTCTCCGGCTTCATTGATGCGCCCACCTCACAAAAGCTGGGCGAGCAAATCATAGACAAAGGCTTTGATCGCTATGTGAACGCTCCGAGCATCGGCCGCATTGGCATGGCTTTTTACGAAGCCGAAAACCAGCCCGAACGCATGGCCTCCTATTTCGAGGGGGTTTTTGACAATATCGACGAACTGCGCCGCCGCTGCGCCCCCTACCTGTCCCCGATTGACGTGCTGCGTTGCACGCTGGATGAAGTCTGGCCTGCCGGAGCCACACTGGAGACCTTGTACGGAAAGAAAATGTATGTGGGTTTGTCGCGCGTGGTGCAACCCGATGTGCGCTTTCTGGCGCATCACGACATTTTGGCCAAGGACGCCCCCGGTAATTACCAGGCCATCAGTCTACAAGGCCAGTTGGCCGCCAATGTCTATTTGAAAATGCCCGAACAAGGAGGTGAACTGCAAATCTGGCAAACCGAACTGAGCCCGGATGAATTTGATGAAATGCGTGGCGACAGCTATGGCATCCATCCTGATTTGTTGGGCACCCCCGAAGTACAGATACGCCCCGGTCCGGGCGATCTGATTATTTTCAATTCTCGCAAAATGCATGCCGTCACCCCCGGCAAGGGCGATTTGCGCCTGAGCCTGTCTTGCTTTGTGGGATATCGCGGTCCGGCCATGCCGCTGACCTTCTGGAGTTAATGTGTTGCAAACCTATTGGCCAGAGTTCGCTACTCTGGCTTTGATTCATTTTTTGGCCGTTATTGCCCCTGGACCAGATTTTGCTGTCACCATCCGCCAAAGTGTGCGGCTAGGCCGCCAGGCCGGTATTGCCACTGCCATTGGTATTGGCGCCGGAATCTCCGTGCATGTGATCTATACCTTGATGGGCGTGGGTGCCCTGTTGCACTCAACCCCCTGGCTGATGAGTGTGGCCGAGGTATTGGGAGGTGCCTACCTTCTCTATATAGGTTGGGGATTTTTACGCCAGGCCAGTACACCGATGGAAGTGAGCCTGGCCGAGTCCGACAATGGCAAACCCGCTGCTGTCAGCGTGCGCCAGTCCTTGACGCTGGGCTTCATGACCAATGCCACCAACCCTAAGGCTACGCTGTTCTTTCTGGCCGTGTTTACTACCGTGGTCAGCGCCAGCACGCCTTTGACGACCCAGATGCTCTACGGCGTCTGGATGTGCCTGGTTAATGCGGGCTGGTTTATTGTGGTCAGCCTGATCTTTACCAATCCTCGCGTACGTCAGCGATTCCTGCGTATGGGGACTTGGTTTGAGCGCGTGACAGGGGTTCTACTGCTGGGGTTTTCGCTGCGCCTGCTGATCCATGCCGGTCAGCGCATCCTGCTTTAAGCCCGCCAACAAGCCATGGAGCCCAAGGCTACGAGTGATAAGGTCTGCGCAGCAGAACCATCAGACGCTAAACAGCACACAGGTTTGACTTCATGCCTGTACTCACCATCTTGGCCTGAGCACCGTCTGGCACCTATGCGGCGCTTTGGTCTTGGCTTGGGCTCTGCACACCATAAAAAAATCCCCGCCCTGAACACAGGGCGGGGATTTTTACTCCTTAGACCATGGACTCACCCGTCTTGCGGGCGTTGCGCCAGTCACGGACCAGGTTACCGACCAGCAGAACCAGAATGATGGCTGACATGACTGGCCAGACCAGAAAGTAAATCGTCATAAGCATAGTGTTCTCCTTTTAACGTCTTGTCTCATACCCTCAAGCACGAGCCGAGGCTGGCTCACCTTGTTTCGACTCCCGAACTTTCTGCTTGCTCGGTGCAGGTGTGTCATCGTAGTGAAACGACTGCACACGCTCGGCAAGCACAGAGAAATCAAAACGTTCCTGACTACGCAAGCTGATGGCCACACACACCACAGCGCTAACGCCATAGGCGGTCAGGGAACCCATCAAAACAAGGTACTCACGCAAAAAGCCAATGAAGTTGGGCAAAAGAATCGCAGTGGCAATCACCCCCACCGCAATCGCAATACGGCTGCGGAAGAAGGCAAAAGCCATCAAACCGGCAACCACACCGCCACCAATCGAAGCAGTAATCTCATAGAACACGGCTACCGCACCTTCGATAGGAATCAACTCAAAACGCACGATCGTAAACAGCACGACGGCACACAAAACCGACCAGCTAAAGGCTTTGTTGGTAACACGATCCCAGTAAAAGCTGACAATGACCGGGAACACAATCGCGCCCCACAGCGCACCCACAAACACCAGCATGACCAGAATATCCAGCTTCAGGCTGGCGAAGATCACACCCACCATCGTGGCAACCACCATGGTGATACGGCCCCACCACAACATGCGGGCTGGTTTTGGACGACCACGAGCAATGTTTTTGGCGTAGATGTCGGTCATCACGATAGCCGACAATGCAGCCAGGTCCGAGTCCGCCGTGGAGGACAAGGAGCCCACCACCAGGATGAAGAACAAGGCAATGCCAAATGGCGGCAAGTAGGTGGACGCCATCTGCGGGATGATGTTGTTCATGTTTCCATCCACAGGCTGCAAGCCGGTGAACAGAGCCAGCAAACCCAACATGCCCAGACCAATCACCACAGCACCATAGCCAATGGTGGCCGTCAGGAAAGTGGGTTTGATCAGGTCCTCGCGTACGGCGAACAGGCGCTGGGCAATGGTTTGGTTACCAATCGCGTACGCCAGCACCGCTACAAAGTACGGCGCCCCCTGCTCCAGAATTGCCTTGGTGGAATAGAAGTTGGCTTGCTCGGAATCCAGACGCCACCAGTTGGCCTGCACCATCTCCGGGCCACCGGCGTTAAAGAAGATCAGCGGGATAATGACCACGGCCGACAAAATCATGGCAACCAGTTGGGCAAAGTCCGTCATCACCGAGGCGCGGAACCCCGACCACAGGGTATAGGACAAGACGCCCAGACCCGCAATCAGCACACCTTGAATAAATGTCAGAGGGCTAAGGATCGAGACCAACGCACCTGCCGCGGTGAAGTTCACCATCAGGCTGATACCACTGCCTACCACGTTGGAAATCGCCATAATCATCTGGCTGGACGAGCCGTGCCGTGCATGCAGCACCTCGGCCAGGGTGTGCGCCTGCGGGGCCAACTGGCGAAAACGTCGCCCGAAGGGGTAGATGAACAAGATCATCAAGGCTCCCCATAGCCCGTAATGCAGAGGGCCGGATAGCCCGTACTTGAAGCCCGAGGTCGCGCTGGCATAAAACGACGCCGCCCATACCCAGGTGGCAATCATGCTGGCCGCCGACAGGCCAAACCCCACCGCACTGTTGGATACCATGTATCCGTCCACGTTTTCTTTCTTTTGACCAATCATGAGCGACATCAGGAACGTCGCGCCATAAAAGCCGACCAATAACAATATGGCCGTCGTGGTTGAAAGCGTAAAAAACTCCGCCTCTTGCATGTCTTTCCTTTTCTCTTCTGCGCGAGAGCCACTTGCACCACCTGGCTCACTCGCATGCATGCCGATTCCGCATTAACGCGCTGGGCGACACCCATCCCAGGACCAGAACCGAAACACTTGAACCGAACGCGCGCACAAACGCCCCCGCCCTTGGCGCAAGCCAAAGCGAGAAAAAAGCAAGACACAGCGCAAAGTGCCTCACATTGCGGCGAGTCTGCGGGCCTTACAGCAAATAAACATGGCCAGAGACAAGCCGCTCTGTTGCAGGCCGATGTCGTGTGAGACAGTCGGCTGGTTGTTCCGCGACCCAAGGGCCGGGCAAGGTGTTTCGGGCTAAAGCCGGGTTGTTGTGCAACAACCTGTTGAAGAACGAGCCGCCATTTTGTTATGCAATTTTGTCGCACCTGAACGGCCTGTTCGAGAAGCTGATTCAATGAACCAGAGCGATCAATTATACATATTTAAAATTTAAGGGTCTATATCATGCTGTTTCAGCATCGAGAAAGGGCGTTCCAGCCCTTTACTAATCATTCGTAGACCTCATCATTGCTAAGGCTCACGCGTGTCAGCTCCTGACATGCAGCGGGTACTTTGCCCACAAAAGCGTAGCCTTCCCCGCGCACCGAACGAATGGGCAGCTCCTCTCCCATCGCGGTTAATTTACGTTTCAAGCGACTGATCAAAACGTCCACAGAACGGGCAGTTGCCTCCCGCCCCTCTTCCAGCGGAAAAAGGCGATCGCGTTCTACGGTTTCTGGACAGACGGAAAACAGAACCTGAACAATCCGACGCTCACCGCGGGTCAACATGACAGAATGGCCTTTAGGCGTCATCATGGTCCAGCCGTTTTCGGTCAAATCCCATAACTGGGACTGCGGTTTCACATCCTGTTTTCGCATGAAGGTGATGGCTGGAGGCAAACCGTCTTGCGCACCGCGCAGACTCTGTTGCAAGGCAAAACCACGACGACGCAAGGCTTGTACGCAGGCCACCACCTCTACCGGCAAGGCATCTTGATCGAAGCAGGCATCAGCTCCCACCAGCAGCAGATGACCCCGTTCCAGACCAGCCATTTTGTCGCGCCGCACAACAATCACCCCCGCAGCCGGAAAATCCATACGCAAGCGATTAATGTGCAGGAAAACGTTGTCAGCATGACACAGCAAGGCCAATACCATTTCGCCTGCGGCGATGTGCGCCAGCGACAAGCATTTCTCCATGGTTTCAACTGTCTGAACTCTCACCCCCCACTGCTCCGACTCCAAAACGATCTGCCGCAAACTGGCATTGTCGTCATGCAACAGGAAAGTCTGTTCAACCGTCATAGTCCTCATCCTTGCAGGCCCTCTAAGGCACCTGTATTTCTTCTAACCTTGGACCTGCCTTAACAGACGCTGAGCAGCATCAGGCATGGATAGGTAAAGCATTCCCTGTTTCAGGGACTCATCAATTCGGGCAACCTGGGCTATCCGATCTTCCATGCCTAAAATCCGCGAGGCTCCCACATTAGCAAAGCCAACGTCAGCCAGTCTATGCGTGGCCAATAAATTAATTTGAAAGTTCGCTAAACACTGGCGCTGATAGGCTCAAACTGCCCTTAGCCGTGAAATCATTGATTTGACAACCACAAAGACCACTTCCCCTCCTCAACAGACCTTGACGACAAACCTAAATCCCCATTCATGGAAACCTCAATTAAATTCTCTCCATTATTCTATAATTTGATGTTTTCTATTCCCATCGAGACCCATTACGCCCTTCCAAAACAAAAAATATAAAATAAATTCCCTATTTTAATTTTGTTTTAAATTTCAGTACCATTTCACTATCAACGAACGAAACAGCTAACAGGCACACCACCGTGCGCATAAATGTATCGCCCCACAAGCAGGGCAGATAGTATTCACTCAGCACAAAACCCAGCTACAAAGACCAACACCGTGCCAGCCCCTGCTGCGCGCCCAAGGCAAAACCAATACGTAATAAAACCAGCAAATTCTGGAGCAATAAGAAAAACATGAGCTTCAGACGAAACATACTTAAGCAATTCACCTCTTGAGACACAAAAATTTACTTTCACTCAAGCTGATGTAATTCTAATAATTAAAACCGCGCATACATTAACACTCTGCGTCTCAAACACGCTATATTTCTATTTAGTCCCACAACAAAAGTTACATTATTTCAGTTCATTTCTTTTTAAACCCATTAAACGCCGCCTCAAATCGCAAAAATGCGAAAAGGAGGACTCATTACATTCAAATATTTGTCTTTTGTTTCAGATTAGTAAATGAAGCATCCAAACAATACACAAACACACAAATAAAAACCCCGCCGTAGCGGGGTTCATCATGTCCAGCAGACTCAAGGGTCAGGCACGGCGGGCATAGCCTGCACGAGCCAACACACCCAGTGGGCCAATTTGGCGGACCAGATCTATTTGCTCGGGGGTGCGCACATAAATGCAGCCTGCATACGACAGTGCATTGACCGAAATACCGTCAACTAACTCCACGCTGCGGGGCACCACCAGCATCCACCCCTGGCCTGCCAACATATTATGTGGCGGCAGCAAGCCATCTTCTGCCGGTTCCAATCCCAACTCATTGCAGGCAGTTCGGTACGAACTCAAAAGACTGGCTGCCAAGGCTTCCGGCTCCTGCGCATCCTGCAAACGCACAAAACAGTGTTCAAAAGCCAGCGCGGGATGTTGATGCGCACTGCCTGCCGCAGCCTGGGTGGGGAGCTTGTCCAGATACAGGGCCAGCGAGCCGTTGCTAGCCGCCTGTGGAATCCATTGTGTATGTTTATGACGCTGACTGGCCCCAGCCGGGCCACCGCCGTTATAAAAGCCCAGACCGCCTTGCACGGCCAGGAAATCCGCCAGAATTCGGAAATCAATCTCGCGCAGCGGGCTGAGCTGTTCGGAAAACACCTTGTCGGCCAGCACCAGATGCAGATCACAGACGGCAAACTTGTTCAGCACGATATTGTGCGTACTACTGGCGTCATCCACTGTCAGTGCCGGGGCAGGTGGCAAAAAGGGATTGAAGTTGGGGTCACGTGGCCCACCTGGAATCGAGACGCTGGCGGCATCCTTGGCCGCCAGAGTGGATACCCAACGCACAAAAAATGTCAGCCCCTGATCGTGCATCAGCTCTTTCTGAGCTTGCACGGGCAACAAATCACCGCTGGCCAGCGCGGCCTGGCTTAGTTGGTCCAGGCGTTGCAAAATTTCCTTGCTCACGTCGTCTCGCTCCTCATTTGAAGTTGTATAGTGACGCCTTATTGTAGGCAAGAGACGCGAATAAACGCGCATTGCTGCCTAGTCCGAATTTTCCACCATCCCTATCAGGAGTATTCCATGTCCGGTATCCGCCGTATTGCCAGCCCACTGCCACTGCCCTTCTCGCGTGCCACCATGGCTGGCGGCTTTCTGTTCTTGTCCGGCCAGATTCCTTACGACGCCCAAGGTGAAGTGGTACGCGGTTCCATCCAGGACCAGACCCACGCTGTATTTGATCGCCTGATCGAAGGCCTGGCTCTGGCTGACGCCACTCTGGCCGATGTAGTCAAAGCCACTGTCTGGTTGTCCGACATGGCCTTGTTTGCCGACTTCAACAAAGTCTACGCCGAGCGCTTTGGCGACACCCTGCCTACCCGCTCACTGGTTGAAGCCAAGCTGGCCAAAAACGTAGACGTAGAAATCGAAGTGCAGGCCTGGCTGGGCGATCGCGCCTAAGCAGCCTTAAGGCCGACGGGCCGTCACACAAATTAACGCTGCCTGGCCCTGGCTATGGCACACTGAATTCCCCTAGTCCAAGGAGAATCCTGATGCGTTTTTTTGCTTCGGCCCGTCACATTTTGCTGGCTTGTTCTGCCTTAGGTCTTGGCGCCAGCAACCTCGCCTATGCCGCCAACACGGGCAAAACCGCAGAACCGACTGCGATCAAACGCTATCTGGGCGACTCGGACATGCCTTTTTCCCGCGCCGTGCAGGCCGGGGACTTTCTATTCCTGTCGGGACAAATCCCGCTGAATGAAAAAGGCGAAATCATACGCGGCAGCATTGAAGATCAAACCAATGCCACGCTGGACCGGATTGAAGAGACCCTGAAGCTGGCAGGTGCCGACTTCAGCCATGTCGTCAAAGCCACGGTCTATTTATCCGATATTGCCTTGTACGAGCAATTCAACAAAATCTATAAAGAACGCCTGGGCAGCAACTTCCCGGCCCGCTCTCTGGTACAAGCCAAACTGGCGGGTGGTGTGGATGTGGAAATCGAGGTTCAGGCCTGGATGGGTGCGCAAAACAGCCCCGCCAAGCATTGATGCAGGCCACTTACTATAGGTAATTCGATATAAGCAGCCCGCTTACAGCCTGGCTATCTTGTATGGCACACTAACACCCTTAGCCAGACCCTTTACCCACGCCAGGCTTGCCGCCTGGCGTTTTCGTGCCTTTACGGAAACTCTCATGATCTACGCGATTACTGCCCTTTTCGCCTTTCAGCTATTAGGCGAGATCCTGGTGCAGACCTTGTCCTTGCCATTGCCAGGCCCTTTGGCCGGCATGCTGCTTCTGACTGCCGCCTTGCTGATTCGAGGCGGCGTGCCCAGCTCTTTGGAGAGCACGGCCAGTGTCATGCTGCAGAACCTGATGCTGCTGTTCATCCCCGCTGTCACTGGCGTGATGTTGTATTTTGATCGGGTGGCCGAGGAATGGCAGCCCTTTTTGATCGCCACCCTGGGTGGCACCGTCATCACCATGGTGGTCACAGCCCTGGTGCTCAATCGTCTGCTTAAGAATCGTCAGGAAGAAGAATAATGACGGACGGACTTTTTCAAATCTGGGTCTTTTTATCCAGCTCGCCCCTGCTGTGGCTGACCTTGACCTGCTCGGTCTACGCAGGCTCGGTCTGGATGTACCGCCAGTCGGGCAGTAGCCCCTTTTTGTTGCCGATTCTGGTCTCGGTCGTTGTGATTGTGGCCCTGCTCTTGCTGACCCGCACGCCTTACCCCGTTTACTTTGAAGGGGCCAAGTTCATTCACTTCCTGATTGGACCGGCAACCGTCGCCCTGGCTGTACCGCTCTACAGTCAACTGCGTCAGCTGCGCAAGATCTGGAAGCCGCTGACCATTGCCCTGATCATTGGCTCGGTTACCGCTATTTTCAGCACGGTCCTGATTGCCTGGGCTTTGGGCGGATCAATTGAAACCATCATGTCGGTTGCCCCACGCTCGGCCACCATGCCGATTGCCATGGCCTTGGCAGAACAATTTGACGGTCAGCCTTCCTTGGCTGCTGTGGCGGTTGCCATTACCGGGATTGCGGGCACGATCATGGCGCGCCCGCTGTTGAACTTGCTGCGTATTGATCGCCCGGAGGCTCGGGGCTTTGCGGTGGGTGTAACGGCACATGCCATTGGTACGGCACGTGCCTTGCAGGTTCACGAAACGATTGGGGCATTTTCCGCCATTGGCCTGAGCCTGAACGGGATCATGACCGCCGTGCTGGTTCCTTTTGTTCCTATAGTCCTGCGCTGGTTAGGCGTGGCCTGACCCGGCAAGACAGGCTGGCTCTAGCGCCACTCGTCTCGATAGACGAAGCGGGGCATCTGCCAATTGCGGTGCAGAGCCAGCATACGGAAACTCAAGCCGATAATCATGGGACCCAGCAGGGTCACATACGGGTGCCAGTCCAGATGCTGGGCACCCAGATACAAAGCGCCGGTCAGCATGGATACGCTGGCATACATCTCCTTGCGTAGCAGCAAGGGGATGTCATTACACAAGATGTCGCGCAAGACGCCACCGGCACAACCGGTAATCATGCCGCTTAGCAGCACCACCGTAATGGGCAGCTTCATTTCCAGCGCGATCTGACAGCCAATCACGGTAAAGACCACCAGTCCCATGGCATCGAGCAGCAGGAACAGGCTGTGCAAACGCCGCATGATCGGAGCGATCAAAGCCGTAAGAATGGCCGCCCCTGCCGTGATCCAGAGGTACTCAGGATGCTGAACCCAGGTCAGCGGGTAATGCCCTAAAAGCACGTCCCGCACCGAGCCACCGCCCAGAGCGGTGACACAGGCGATGGTACAGACCCCCACCCAATCCATGTCACGACGGCCCGCGGCCAGCGCTGCGGTCATGGCCTCTGCGGTGATGGCGATAATGTAGAGAACAAGTAAGAGCATGATATTTTTTACGCATCAAGCTGTTGAATAAGACCCCGATAACAACGCAGCATCAGCAAGCCAGGCACAGCAATAAAGACGGTACAAATAAAAAAGCCTGGCCAACCCAGGGATTCGACCAGCACAGGCGTCAGAGGCCCGGCCAGATAGGTACGCCCCACTGCCGACAGGGCCGACAGCAGCGCAAATTGAGTGGCGGAATAGGTCCGATTACACAAAGCCATCAGCAAAGCAACAAAAGCCGCTGTGCCCAGGCCACCACACAGGTTTTCCAATCCGACCACAATCCCCATCAGCCACATGGATGGCGCGGTTTCAATCGCGATCAGCCAATAGCCCAGGTTGGAGACGGCCTGCAAGATACCAAAAATCATCAAGGCCCGGTATAGCCCCAGACGGGCCATGATCGCCCCACCCATCAAGGCTCCGACCACGGTAGCAGCCAAGCCAAACACCTTGTTGATGGTGCCGACCTCGGACAAGGTAAAGCCGGCTGCACGAATCAGAAAAGTGGTGGACAAGGCACCTGCAAAAGCATCACCCAGCTTGTAGAGCACAATCAGCGCCAGAACGCTCCAGGCACCTGGACGCGAGAAGAAATCTGCCAAAGGCGCGATCACAGCTTCTGACAAACTGCGCGGTGGACGGCTTTGTTCCTGTGGGTCGGGTGAAATCAGGGTCACCAGCGCGCACAGCGCCATGAAGGCACCCATCAGAAAATACGTGTTGGACCAGCCCAGCCAGCGGTCCGCCAGAATCAGGGCCAGGCCGCCGGACACAATCATGGCAATGCGATAGCCCATGACTTTGACCGCCGCCCCCGCCGCTCGCTCATGTGCTTGCAGCACGTCCGTGCAATAAGCATCGAAGGCTATGTCCTGCGTGGCCGACAAGAAGGCCACCCACACGGCCAACAAGGCCAGTGCGGTCAAATTCACCGAGGGAGAAAACAGGCCCATGGCCGCAATGGAGGCGGCCAGCAGCAGTTGAGTGACCAGGATCCAGCCGCGCCTGCGCCCCATGAACGGCGGCGCATAGCGATCAATCAGGGGAGCCCAGAGAAACTTCAGCGTGTAGGCCGAGCCGACCAGGGTCAGAAAACCAATCTCGGTCAGTGAAACATTTTCAACTGTTGCCCAGGCCTGCAAGGTGCCTGAAACCAGGGCCAGAGGCAGGCCGCTGGCAAACCCCAGAATCAGCAAAGGCAAGACTCGGGGACTGGTATAGACACGTGACACGTCAGGCCTTATTAGCGCTAAGCAGCAAGAAAATGGGGGGACTCGAAACGATACATGGCCAGGGTACTGCGCCAGCCCGGCAAGAAACGCACCGTGTCGCGACCATTGAAGGCAGCACGATCAAGAATACGTACGCCCACCGCCTGGGCCAGATCCTGAAAGTCTTTCATGGTGCACAAATGGATGTTGGGCGTGTTGTACCACTGGTAAGGCATTTCGCCCGTGACTGGCATGCGCCCGCGCAAAATGCTCCAGCCATGCGGCCAATAACCGAAGTTAGGAAACGAGACGATACCATACCGCGCCACCCGCGCCATCTCGCGCAGGATGTGCTCGGTATGGTGCATGGATTGCAGTGTCTTGGACAGGACAACGGTATCGAACTGCTGGTCGCTGAACAGCGCCAGGCCTTTTTCCAAGTCCTGCTGAATGACATTGACGCCACGGCGTACCGAAGCAATCACAAACTGGTCGTTCAGCTCCACCCCCGTTCCGACAACCTGGCGCGTGTCACGCAGATGCGCCAACAAGGTGCCATCGTTACAGCCCAGATCCAGCACACGCGAACCTGGCTCAATCCACTGCGCAATGCGCAGCAAGTCCGGTCTTAACATGGCGGCATCCACCTGAGTTTGCGGCTTAGTCATTCTGCCAGCACCCCTGTAGTACGGGTGCGCGCAGGCAAGCCCAAATTAGCGGCAATCTGGTCATAGTATCCCTGCACAACGGCATGATAACGAGGGTCCTCAAGCAGGAAAGCATCGTGTCCGTGCGGAGCATCAATTTCGGCGTAAGTGACCTCACGCTGGTTGCGCAACAAAGCCTGCACGATTTCGCGCGAGCGCTCGGGCGAGAAACGCCAATCCGTGGTGAAAGACACCAGCAGGAATTTGGCCTGCACCTTTTCAAGCGCCTTGACCAGGTCCCCCTGGTGCTGGCGCGAAGGATCAAAGTAATCCAGCGCACGGGTGATGATCAGATAGGTATTGGCGTCAAAGTAACGCGAGAACTTCTCGCCCTGATAACGCAGATAGGACTCGACCTCGAATTCCACGCCGTAGTTGTAGTGGTACTCACCGCCCTGGGCTGGGGCACGCTGGTTGCGGCCAAACTTCTCGGCCATGACGGTGTCGGACAGGTAGGTGATGTGGCCTACCATGCGAGCAACACCCAGGCCAGCCTTGGGCACCACCCCATGTTCGTAGTAATTACCACCGTGAAACTGCGGGTCGGACAAAATGGCGCTGCGGGCCACTTCGTTAAAAGCGATGTTCTGGGCCGACAGGCGCGGGGTACTGGCAATGACCACGCAATTTTCCACGCGCTCCGGGCAGCTGATGGCCCAGCTCAGGGCCTGCATGCCACCCAGGGAGCCACCCATAACGGCCGCAAACTTGCGAATGCCAAAGTAGTCGGCCAGACGGGCTTGGGCACGCACCCAGTCTTCTACCGTCAAAACGGGAAACTCGGAGCCCCAAGGTTTGCCAGTGGCCGGATTGATGCTGGACGGGCCGGTAGAGCCAAAGCAGGAGCCGATATTGTTGACCCCGATGACAAAAAAACGATCCGTATCAACGGCTTTGCCGGGGCCGACCATATTGTCCCACCAGCCAGTGCTTTTAGGATCGTCGTCGTAATAACCGGCAACGTGATGCGAGGCATTGAGTGCATGACACACCAATACCGCATTGTTGCGTTCTTCGTTCAGGGTACCGTAGGTTTCGACCGCCAGCTCGTAGCTGGGCAGCACTTGCCCGCTGCGCAGATGCAGGGGTTCGTCAAAGGCAATTAGTTCGGCATGTACAGGGCCCACAGAACCTTCGGGGATCAAACCGCAGGATGGGCTAAGGGCGCCAGTGTCGGCGCTAGGGACGGAATCAGTGGCCATCAGGACCTCTTTAGCTGGATTTATGGAGCGCCCGCAAGCGGATCAGGCAAATCGGCGCAAAACGTATAAGACAAAATTCTAGCATCGCTGCGGCGCGGCGTCCAAATCGACCAGCCAGGATCGATTCAGAACTCTGGGCAACGGTAACGTCATAGAAAAGACAATGCTTTGATTTACATCATTATTTTCATGCACATTTGTCTGCCGGCTAAGCTAAATTTGAGTACATTGGCCCGACGTCTACCACGAATGCATGAGGAATGGCTTTACCGTGACGCACTTAACTTCACGCGAGCAGTCCTGCCTGAACTGGGCTGCCCATGGCAAGACCAGCTGGGAAATCAGCATCATCCTGGGCATTACTGAACGCACGATCAACTTCCACTTCCAGAACGCCTACGCCAAGCTTGGAGTCTATAGCCGCCAAGCTGCCATTACCCTGGCCTTGCAGCAGCACCTGATCAGCGGCGACCCGGCTAGCGAGCTAAGCCGTCAAAGAAAACCTTTGCCTGAGCCGCGTCCGGGGCCTTCCCGGAATCCGTCATAACAAAGCCCTGCACCAGCCAGCCCGGCTCCATGCGTATCATCGCTTCCAGGCGCAAGGCCACACCGCCCACATCGCGCGTCATGAAGAAAATCTGTCCGGGTGGTGGCAACTGTATCTGGTTTTTCTCGCTGACTTGCCCATCGGGTATGAATTTCTCGCGCAGGGAATCGTGCAGTGCCTCGTACAAGCGTTGGCGAGCGGCCTGGTCCTGCTGCAGTTCCTTGGGCAAAATCACATGGCCCACGGTGTAGCTTTGCCCGCCCGCCGTGGCGGTAGTCAGGTAAAAATCCAGTTGATGCTGCTCGAAATCCAACAGTCGGTGACTGGTCGTGGGCTTGCCGGGCAGCATGGCCGACAGGCCCGTTTGTTCAAGCTGAACCTTGCGCCAGTTAAACTCTGGGCTGCAGGCTGCCAACATCAAGAAAGCCGCCAGTACCGCGGTAATGCGCCTGATCATCATGGTGCTAATCCCATATCCCGTTTCATGCTTTTCATCGGCTGGCTAAACAGCCGTCTTATACTCGCCCTGCCCGATACGCCTTTTGGCGCAACTTAACAAAGCAAGTCTGGTCGGACTACTATTTATAGACGGGGCCAGGCCCCCTTGAACAGTCCCGTATCTTGCACCCGATTTCGAAAGTGGGAAACACCACCATGAACACCAGCCACGAACGCCGCCTTGCCCTGCAACAGAATCCCGAGATTTTGACGGGAATCTTGCGCGGCATCGAAAAAGAAGGACTGCGCGTCGATGCGCTGGGCCAATTGGCAAACACCCCCCACCCGCAAGCCATTGGGTCGGCCCTGACCAACGGCCATATCACGACCGACTACGCCGAGGCCCTGCTGGAGCTGATTACCGAGCCGCAAGCCCGGGTCGAGGACGTGCTGCAGGAGCTGACCGACATCCACACCTTTGTGGCCGGCAAGCTGGACCAGGAGATTATCTGGAACCAGTCCATGCCCGCATTGCTGCCCGCCGAAAAAGACATTGCCATTGCCTGGTACGGCAAGTCCAACACGGGCATGCTCAAGCATGTATACCGCCGTGGCCTGGCCGAACGTTATGGCAAGCCCATGCAATGCATAGCCGGCGTGCATTACAACTTTTCCCTGCCTGATGGCATCTGGCCCTTGTTGAATGTCTGTGGCGACAATCTGCAAGATCAGCGCTCCAATGGGTATTTGGCGTTGATCCGCAACTTCACGCGCTATTCCTGGCTACTGATGTACTTGTTTGGTGCCTCGCCCGTGCTGGATGCGAACTTCCTGCAAGGTCGCCGCAACAATCTGGACAAGATCGACGAGGACACCTTGACCATGCCCTGGGCAACCAGCTTGCGCATGAGCGATCTGGGCTATCACAACAAGGAAGCCCAGGCCGAGCTCCAGCTTTGCTACAACGACCTGGACACCTTTGTGATGCGCATGTATCACGCTGCCGTAACTCCTTGGCCGGATTACGAAAAACTGGGTACCCACCGCGATGGCGAGTGGATTCAGCTCAACACCCATATTCTGCAGATTGAAAACGAGTACTACTCCAGCATTCGTCCCAAGCGCACCACCCAGCGCAGCGAGCGCCCGGCTACAGCCCTGGCCCAGCGCGGTGTGGAATACATCGAAGTTCGTTGTCTGGATATAGACCCTGAATCGCCTACTGGAATTTCCGAGCAAACCTGCCGCTTCCTGGATACGTTCCTGCTGTTCTGTGCCGTGCAAGACAGCCCCTTCTTCCCGGACGGCGGCTACTGTCAGGACAGCAAGAACAATTTTGCAACCGTCGTGCGCGAAGGCCGTCGCCCCGGCTTGATGCTGACCAATCAGCAAAAAGAGAGCGTCAGCCTGCAAGACTGGGGCCACGAAATTCTGGAATCGCTGCTGCCTTACGCGCAAATGCTGGATCAGGCCCTGGATACCCAAGGTCACACCGAAGCCGTGCAAGCCCAAATCCGCAAGCTGGAGAATCCGGAGCTGACTCCGTCGGCTCAACTGCTGAGCCGTTTGCGCGAAACCGGTTTGAGCTTTCACGACTACGCCTTGCAACGCAGCCGCGAGCATCACCAGACCTTGCTGGCCCATCCATTACCTGCCGACAAGCAAGCCGCTTTCGAGCAACAGGCCAAAGAGTCTCTGCAAGCCCAGATTGATATCGAAGCACAGGATCAGGAGTCCTTTGAGGACTACGTCCATCGCTACGAACGCAATCTGATTCCGCCTGAACTGGAAAACAGCTAACGTAGCTTAAGCAACCCGCTGTTCTGAGCCTCCCCAAACATCTGGATAAAATCCGGATTTTTGGGGCTTGTTCATTGGGCCTTTGTTATTTATGGATCCTGGCTTGGCATCCTGTACCAACACACAAGAACAGCCTGTTTGATCTGAACACCCCATTCCTGCCTCTGCTCTGTTGGGCTGTTACTGCTTTACTCTCTTGAGTTCCCGCTCAATCTCGATCAAACGCTGTTTACGCCACAGTCCGCCCCCATAGCCGGTCAAGGAACCATCAGCGCCGATCACACGATGGCACGGAATCATCAAGGCAATCTGATTCGCCCCATTCGCCCGCGCCACCGCACGCACAGCACTTGGCCGCCCTATCTGGCGAGCAATATCGGAATAGCTGCGTGTTTCTCCAGCCGGGATGCTTTGCAATATGCGCCAGACCTCTTGCGTAAAGGCACTGCCACTGGTCAAAGCCAGGGGCGTCTTAAAGCAATCCGATCGTGCGGCAAAATAATCCGCCAACTCGGCAGCCGCCTGCTCTGAAGGCGGCATCACGCCAATACCAATGCCATCCTTGATCGAAGCCTGCAAACGTTTGAGTTCAACGGGCAAGCCTTTTCGATCTACGAACTCCAGCAGATGCAAATGGCTTTGGCTACTGACCACAACCATGTCTCCCAAAGGCGTGGGTATCCAGCTAGCCCGAAGCAAGCCACCCGTCCGCAAGGCAGCAGGCGCACAGCCGAGCAAGCGGGCAAAGGCAGCCCGAAACGCACTGGCAGACTCAAAGCTGGCTTGATGCTGCGCGGCAATCACATTGCCACCCGTAGCCAAAGTCTCGAAACCCTCGCGCAGACGACGCTGCCTGGCCATTTCCAGAAAGGTCATGCCAAAGTGCCGTTTGAAGCTGCGGCGCACCGTAGACAGGTCATAACCCATACGCTCCAGATGTCCTTCCGACCATCTCAGGCCCGGCTTGGCGTCCAGCTCTCGCAGCAAAGCGGTGATTGTGGGGTCTTCCAAAGCCGCAGCTTGCAGCGGATGGCATCGCTTGCAAGGTCGAAAACCGGCCTGGATGCATTCGCCAATAGTGGCATGAAAGATGCAATTTTCGGCCTTGGGCTTTCTGGCCGGACAAGTCAGACGACAAAACACCCCCGTGGAAGACACGCAGACGAAGGCTTGACCGTCATAGCGTTCATCTCGGGTCAGCAAGGCTGTGTACAGGGTCTGGAAGTCGGGAAGATCAAATAGCATGTCGGTTTTTTACTCCGAAACACCAAAACAGACAGACGATTTTCAGGCGTCTATTTCAAGATTCTCAATTTTTTGATGGGCAGGCCGCTGTGCCAGCGTGGTCAAGACCCCTGGAGCTGACATAGTTTTTTTACTAAACCAGAAAATTATTGTTATGTTATAACATCTCGAAAATTAACAAACCGGAAGATGAGATGCGTTTCCAACCCCGCCCCCTGCCACTAGCCCTGGCGCTGCTTTTGTGCGCCTCTGCCCAAGCCAATGAAATTGAAGAAGCTGTCCCTGAACTGGCCCCTATCCGAATCTCTGCCAGCCCCCTGGCCTTGCGACAAACCGAGCTGGCCACCGCCAGCACGGTCCTGCAAGGCCCCAAACTGGATTTGCGCCGCAGCAGCACCTTGGGTGAATTGCTGGACGGTGAAGTCGGCATCCATGTAGACAGCTTTGGTAGCGGTGCCAGCCGCCCCGTCATTCGCGGCCAAACTGCACCCCGCGTCAAAGTTCTGAGCGATGGCGCAGAGGTCATGGACGCGTCGGCCATCTCGCCCGACCACACCATCACGGTCGATACCTGGCAAGCGGACCGCATCGAGGTGCTGCGCGGCCCATCGGCCCTGCTTTACGGAGGCGGTGCTATTGGTGGCGTGGTCAACGTGCTGGATCGCAAAATCCCCACAGCCATCCCCGAAAAAGGTTTTGAAGGCTCGGTACGTGCCCAGGGCTCCACGGCTGATCGTGGCAGAATCGGCGCAGTCGAGATGACAGCCGGCGAAGGCAATATCGCCTTGCACGTAGAAGGTGCCTCGCACCGTAGCCGCGACTATCGCGTCCCCAACTGGACCGATGGACGCGTCAAGGACTCCGACTCCAGCACGGACACAGGCAGCGTTGGCCTCTCCTTTATTGGGGACCGTGGCTATATAGGCGCGGCCTACTCCTACCGTGAAGGCAGCTACGGTCTGCCCGGTCACAGCCACGAATACGAGGACTGCCACCCGCACGGTGCCACTCTGCATTGCGGCGGCCACAGTCACGATCACGGCCATGACCACGATCATGGCCACAGCCACGAACATGATCACGAACACTCGGCCACCGCTCACCTGCGTACTCAGCGTTTCGATATCCGTGGCGAACTGCGTGACCCTCTGCCCGGCTTCAAACGGGCTCGCCTGCGCGCTGGTGCGACCAACTACCAGCACGTTGAAAAAGATGGCGATATTGATGGCACCCGCTTCACCAATCGCGGTTACGACACGCGCCTGGAGCTGGAACACAACCCTTGGGGGCCGTTTGAAGGGGTCATCGGCCTGCAAACCAGCCAGTCTGATTTTGCGTCCCGCGACGGTGCTGAAAACTTCATTCCGCCCACCCGTACTCGCAGCCAGGGCCTGTTCCTTCTGGAAAGCGTGAACTGGGACGACTGGCGTCTGGAACTGGGCGCACGTCAGGAATGGCAAACCGTCACGCCCGACTCGCAAACGCTGGAACGCCGCAAAGGCACGGCGACCTCCTTCTCTTTAGGTACGGTCTGGGACTTCGCACCCGAATACGCCGCCAGCCTGTCCGTGTCCCGCTCTCAGCGTCTGCCCACGGCTCAGGAACTGTTTGCCAAAGGCGTGCACTTTGCCACGCTGAGCTATGAGCGTGGCGATCCGAACCTGGATCGTGAGACCAGCCATACGGTGGACCTGGGGCTACAAAAACACCTGGGCGATCTGCGCTTTGATCTACGTACCTTCTACACCCGTAGCTCGAACTACATTTATGGCCGCAGCCTGGACCGTCACGAAGACTTTCAGCTGATCCAATACAGCCAGGACAAGGCTCAATTCTGGGGCCTGGAAGCAGAAGCCTCTTACCCCGTCACATCCTGGGCCTCGGTCAGCGTGTACGGCGATCTGGTGCGCGGTAAACTGCAAGATCCTGGCCGCAACCTGCCCCGCATGCCCGCTGCCCGCCTGGGTATTCGCACGGATCTGAACTGGCAGAACTGGTCCGGCTTTGTCGGCTACACCCACACCTTTGCCCAGGACCGACTGGCTGAACATGAAGAGCGTTCGCCGTCTTACGGTTTGCTCAGCATGGGTTTAAGCTACCGCCTGCATATGGATCAGAACACCTACACCCTGTACCTGAGAGGAAATAACTTGCTGAACAAGTTGGCTTACCGCCATACCTCCTTTATTGCCCGTCAGGCCCCGCTGATGGGACGCAACATCCTGGCCGGGATACAGGTGGAATTTTGAGCAAGACCGCCATACACACGGGTAGCCGCCTCTACCAGATCGTGGCCGACATGCAGGGCGAGCGCCCTTGGGGCAACTTTCTGGATGCGGGCACCGGCAAGGGTTCGCTGCGCTGGTTGCTGACGCTGGACACAGAACGCTGGACGGCCATTACCGCCTCTCCCAGCATGGCTGAACAAGTCACCCGTGAGCTGGGCGATCAAAAACGCCCCGAGGACCGTCTGCTGGTGGGCAACTGGAGTGACCCTGAATTTTTGCAGGGCGAGCGCTTTGATACGGTTCTGGCGGACTATCTACTAGGTGCCATAGACGGCTTTGCCCCCTACACCCAGGACCAGTTGTTCAGCCGCCTGCGGCCGCTTACCGGCCAGCGTCTCTACATTATTGGTCTGGAGCCCTACGTGCCCTATAGCAGCACGGACCCGGCGGGCAAATTGATTGTGGAAATAGGCCGTTTGCGCGATGCCTGCCTGCTGCTGGCAGGCGAGCGCCCGTATCGCGAGTACCCGATGGACTGGGTCCTGCGCCACCTGCGACAGTCCGGCTATCGCTGTGTGGATGCGCAGCGCTTTGGCATTCGTTACGGCGACAGCTTTATCCACGGTCAACTGGATATGTGTGACGGGCGCTTGCGCCGTCTGAAGGACCGCAACCTGGCCATGGCCTTGTCCGAGCATGTCCAAGCCTTGCGCAAGCAAGCTCTGGCCTTGAGCCAGACCTTGGGTGGTCTGCGTCATGGCCACGACTATGTGATTTGTGCCGAAGCTATTTAAAAACCAGAAAGCTGCTCAGGAAAAAGCAAAAGGGGCTTCGGCCCCTTTTGTCTTGCATAGACTGCGATGGCAGCACATCTGGTTGTAGCGACGGCCACAAGTTCAAGACTCCAGGCACTGCCTGTCCAGACATCGCCTATACGCCTGATCGTCGTCCCGACCAAACTCCCAAGCGCAAGCTCGCCTGTCAACGCAGGCAAATACGCAATTTCGTCCCAGGCCAAATGATCAGGATCAATAATTAGCCCACTTCACCTGAGCCGCGCATGAGGCCGTGTTTTGACAAACAACAGACACAAAAAAAGCAGCCTTTGGCTGCTTGCATCGCGACACTTTATAACTGGAAATTCAAACCAGATCTTGAAAAGCAGCCCTAAAGAGCCGTATAAACAAGAAGTTCTGGCGCGTCCGACAGGAATCGAACCTGTATCGAGGGCTTCGGAAACCCTAATTCTATCCATTGAACTACGGACGCCAAGCTCGCTATTGTAGCGCGAGTTTGGAGTTTTTTTCAGCATCTATCCGGCAATTATGAGTGCGCTAAATCAAGAGTCAGATACAAGAGCGACACACTCCGCTATAATCCATGGTTGCGCGATCTGGGTCGGTGGCTTGGTAGACACGTCCTTGCGCACACCCATTAGGTAGGCGCAAGCCTTTATTGGTGGCCTTTAAAGGCCCTCCCGTCATTTCTTGTACGAACTCGCAGGATCCGATAATGAGCAACACGGAACAAAAACCCGAAGAACACAACGAGGGTCACTCAGCCATGATCAAAACCCCTAAACAATTGCTTGTGACCGTGGCTCTGGCTTTCTTGGTGCCCATCGCGATTATTGTCATGCTGGTCAGCCTGGTTACCTCCACCATGGGTGCAGGTGCTGGCTCCGCCGCCCTTTCCCCTGAAGCCATTGCAGCCCGCATTCAGCCTGTTGCCGGTTTCAAACTGGTTGACGCCAATGCCGTCAAAGAGCTGAAGACTGGTCAGCAAGTTTACGAAACCACCTGTACCGCCTGTCACGGCGCCGGTGTAGCCGGTGCGCCTAAATTTGGTGACAAGGGCGCTTGGGGCGAGCTGATCAAGCTGGGTCAGGACGAGTTGGTCAAGAACGCTATTCACGGTATCCGCGCCATGCCTGCCAAGGGTGGTAACCCTTCGCTGGATGACATCGAAGTGGCTCGTGCCGTTGCTTACATGGCTAACGCCGCTGGCGCTGACTTCAAGGAACCCGACGCTCCCGCACCAGAAGGTGAAGAAGCTGACGCCAAGCCTGAAGCCACTGCGGCTGCCGATACCAAGCCTGCTGAAGAGGCTCCTGCTGCAGAAGCTCCCAAAGCAAGCCAAACCGCTGCTGCGGATGACAACAAGGTCGACCCGGCCGGTATCAAGCTGTACGACACCATCTGTTTTGCCTGTCACGCAGCCGGTGTTGCTGGCGCGCCCAAGTTTGGCGATCAAGCGGCCTGGAAGCCATATATCGAATCCGGTATGGACACTATGGTTCAAAAAGCCATTCACGGTGTAGGCGCCATGCCTCCACGCGGTGGCTCTCAAGCCTCCGACGACGAAATCCGTGCTGCCATCCAGCACATGGTTAACGCCGCCAAGTAAGACTGCGACAAGGCTCTGGCACCGTACAGAGCCTGCGAATACAAAAAGCCCGATGAATATTCATCGGGCTTTTTTATTGCCTGAAGCGGTTTGCTGATGACTGATGCAGAAGCTGCCCCCTACAATCTAGCCCTCGGATCACTGCACCCTGCAGCTATCAAACAGCTGCGGATACTTACCATGACACGTATTACTTCCGCTGCCCGTCTGACCTTTACGGGCATCCTGTCGGCCCTGGCTGTTTTGATCTTGCCTTCGGCCCAGGCCTTCGCCAATGAGTCGACAACGGCAGCCACACAGAGCACAGCGCAGGCTACCAGCATCCTGAATCGAGATAGCCTGGAGCAGGCTATGTACACGCTGCTGCAAGCCACCATGGCCAGAGACCTGGAAACAATTCTGCAATTTCAGTCGCCGCGCAAGATTCAGAAAATTTCAAAGGCAATGGGCAAGGACCATGCAGAGACCGTTGCCGAACTGATCCGGGTCGGCCGCTCTATGGATAAGCATCAGCCCGTACAGATTCTGTCTGGCCACTACGACGTGGATACTGCACAGTTCGGCAAAACCAGCACAGGCCGCGACTACGCCGTGCTGATCTACAACCGTACTTTCAAGAAAGACGGCAAGACCTTTGAGCTTAGCTATCCCACATTGGCCAGCGTAGATGGCAAGACGATTTTCATCATCCCGCTCAGCGAGGATGCGCTGCTGCCCGAACTGATCGAGCTGTATCCCGATCTGGCTTCGGTGAAAATACCCGCGACCAAAACACAGAAGTAATAGTCTGCTCTCCTGGAGCCCTGAGCCCGGCCTAAGCATCTGTTTATTGAGCACCTGGTTCAGGCTGCCAATAAAAAAGCCTGAGTCCGGTGTCATCCCGGACTCAGGCCGACTCATAAGCTTGTAGGCTGATCTACCTCTAGAACACGCTATAAAGCGTCCAAGAGAGTAATCTCAGGCCTTACTGCGCCTTGCACTGAGCCAATGCCGTCAAGGACATACCCAGTTGGACACGGCGTTGCAGCCAGGGGCTGGCGCGGTAGCGCATATCGCCCGTGACAGCTTGCAAGGTGTTCAATACATCCAGCAAATCACGCGAGCCGACGGCATCACCCATGGACAGCGGGCCATTGTGCGGATAACCCAGGCCCAGACGCACAGCGGCGTCGATATCTGATGGGGTCGCTATCTGCTGCTGAGCGATATCGCTGGCGATGTTCACGATGGTAGCCACCAAACGCTGGGCCACAAAACCGGCAGAGTCTTCGATCACGCTAACCGCCGTACCATCGCTGGCCAGCATGGCCCAGGCTTGATCGCGCCATTCTGGTGTGGTCGCAGCCGAGCACATCAGCACGCGGCGGCGGCCTTTCTCCAAGCCGAACAAGGTATCCAGCGCGACGGTGCGAGCTGGGTCCAGGCCATGCAAGGACACCAAAGTCGCCACGTCTTCACCGTACGGCGTCAACAGAATCAGCGCATCAGCCGGTGGCTGGTCGCCTTCCACCACTTTCACGCCCAGTTCGCTCAGCAATTGCAGCGCGCGCGCCTGACCTTGCTCATGGTAAGGCGAGACCCACACAGGAGCAAAGGTCGTGACAGCGGGAACAGCAGGCTCTTGAGGAACCTGTTTCTTGCCATCTTCATACTTGTAGAAACCTTCGCCGTTCTTGCGACCAAACAATTTACCGGCGTGACGCACGGCAGTAATGGGCGAAGGACGGAAGCGCGGCTCGTCGTAGAACTGACGGTAAATGGATTCCATGACCGGATGGGACACATCCAGCGCGGTCAGATCCAGCAGTTCAAAGGGCCCCATGCGGAAACCGGCCTGCTCGCGCATGATGGCGTCGATCTGGTAGAAAGGCGCCACGCATTCCTGGGCGATTTTCAGGCCCTCGATGTTCATGCCACGACCGGCGTGGTTCACGATAAAGCCGGGCATATCCTTGGCGCGCACAGGCGTGTGGCCCATGTCACGCGATACCTGCATCAAGGCATCGCCCACTTCCGGAGAGGTGCGCAGACCGTCGATAACCTCGACCACTTTCATCAGCGGCACGGGGTTGAAGAAGTGATAGCCAGCCACACGCTCGGGGTGACGGCAGGCTTGGGCAATGGCAGTAATGGACAGCGAAGAGGTATTGGAGGCCAGCACACAGTCGGCCGACACAATCTCTTCCAGCTGTTGCAGCAAGCCTTGTTTAACGTCCAGGCGCTCCACAATGGCTTCCACAACCAGATCGGCAGGGGCAAGAGCTTGCAGATCGCTGGCGGTTTGCAGACACGCTTTGGCCGCGTCCACCTGTTCCGCCGTCATGCGGCCTTTTTCTTGCAAACGACTCCAGACGGCGTGTACATCCGCCAAAGCAGCCTTGACCGAGTCCGCATTCAGGTCATACAGCAAGACCTGCTTGCCAGCCTGGGCAGCAATCTGGGCAATGCCCCTTCCCATAGCACCTGCGCCAACAATAGCGATGGTTTGTATCTGTTTCATGATTCACAACCTGATCGAAAAGCAATAAAAATTAAGCCTGTGCAGCGGAGCCGGACACCAAGGCCTCGACCTTGTCGGGCGATAGCTCCAGCACTCGCGCCAGGACCGCGCGGGTGTGTTCTCCCAGACGCGGGGGCGCACTGCGATACTGCACCGGCGTGGCCGACAAACGTAAAGGACTGGCTACCGAAGGCACGCTGCTACCCTGCCCGGTCGGCAAGTCCAGGCGCAAGCCGCGCGCCAGCACCTGCGGGTCCTGATAAACCTGTTCCATCGTATTGATGGGCCCGGCTGGAATACCCACAGCTTCCAGCGTCTGCAACCAGCTATCGCGCCTGCGGCTTCGCATGATCTGCGCCAGCATGGGCACCAGCTCGTCCCTGTGCATGACTCGTCCGGCATTGCGCGCAAAACGAGGATCATCCGCCCACTCGGGGTGACCCAGTTCCTGCGCAAAACTGCGAAACTGGGCATCGTTGCCCACCGCCACAATCAAATGCCCGTCACTGGCCTCAAAGACCTGATAGGGCACCAAATTCTGATGTGCATTGCCGGGGCGCTGTGGCGCCTGTCCGGTACACAAGTAATTCATGTTCTGGTTAGCCATCATGGCCACCTGACAATCCAGCAGAGCAATATCCAGATGCTGACCCAAGCCACTACGGTGGCGCTCCACCACGGCTGCCAGCACAGCCACGGTGGCGTACATGCCTGTCATGACATCGGCCACAGCCACACCCGCTTTTTGCGGTTCACCACCTGGCTCACCTGTCAGGGACATCAAACCACCCAGCCCCTGGATCATGAAGTCATATCCTGGACGACTTGCATAGGGGCCAGTCTGCCCAAATCCGGTAATCGAACAATAAATCAGGGCCGGGTTGATGGCTTGCAGGCTTTCATAGTCCAGTCCGTACTTTTTCAGGCCACCGACCTTGAAGTTTTCCACCAGAATATCGCAGCGACTGACCAGCTGACGCACCACCTCAGCACCTTGTGCAGTGCCTATATCCAGGATGATGGACTCTTTATTACGGTTGGCAGCCCCAAAATAGGCTGCATCTTCCGTGTCCGCCCTGTGACCATCCTGCAGATACGGCGGCCCCCAGCCTCGGGTGTCGTCCCCGGCACCGGGACGTTCGACCTTGATGACTTCCGCACCCAGATCAGCCAGGTTTTGAGTACACCAGGGCCCGGCCAGCACGCGCGTCAAGTCCAGAACACGCAATCCCGCCAAGGGCGCTTTTCGTTCAGTCGTGGTCATAGCAAACAAAAATCCTTCAAGTCGCTTATTGTGCACTACGTCTTCTTAGTCCGGCCTACGGACAGAAAAAAGTGCTCAAACCATGGTCATTTTCGAGGCCGGAGGAATTTGTGCAGCGCACCAAGCCGGGCGACGATAAACCGTCCTAGAATAGGTGACGATAGATTATCAGCGGCAGATCTTCCTTGCAGGACCCCGCCCCTTCAAGAGGCAGGGCACTTCTTTCGATAACAGGAGACCGACCTTATGCCATCGGCATTAACGCAGCAGCTTTATCAATCTATGACCCTGCCTGTAATGGCAGCGCCCATGTTCATTGTTTCGAACCCCGCTCTGGTGATTGCACAATGCGCCAGCGGCATCATCGGTTCCGTCCCCGCCTTGAACGCCCGCCCCCAGGAAAAGCTCAAGGATTGGCTGGACGAAATCGACGACACCCTGGCCGAACTACGCGAGCGCCATCCCGAGCGCCGCATCGCCCCCTACGCCATCAACCACATCATCCACCAATCCAACGACCGCCTGGAGCAGGATTTACGTGTGTGCGCCGACCACAAGGTGCCACTGGTGATTACCAGCCTGCGCGCCCCGCAAGACATCGTGCCGCATGTGCACGCCTGGGGTGGCAAAGTCTTCCACGACGTGACCACCTTGCGTCATGCTGAAAAAGCGCTGGAAGCGGGTGTGGATGGCCTGATCGTGGTGGCTGCAGGTGCTGGCGGCCACGCCGGTACCTTGAGCCCCTTTGTGCTGGTTAACGAAATCCGTCAGATTTTTGATGGCCCGATTGCCCTGTCCGGCGCCATGAGCCGGGGTCGCGACATTCTGGCGGCCCAAGCCATGGGGGCCGACATGGCCTACATCGGCACGCGCTTCATTGCCAGTACCGAAGCCAATGCCTCGGACGATTACAAGAACATGATCGTCAAGGGTCGTGCCGCCGATATCGTCTACACCCCGCTGTTTACCGGCATCCCCGGCAACTACCTGAAGGACAGCATCCGCGCTGCAGGCCTGGACCCGGACAAGCTGGACAGCGAAAAAAATGCCGACACCGCCTTCGGTTCGGGCATGAGCAAAGCCTGGCGCGACATCTGGGGCGCTGGTCAAGGCATTGGTGGCATTGACTCGGTGAAATCTACTGCCGACATCGTGGCCCGTTTGCATCGCGAATACCAGGAAGCCAGGGCAGCACTGCTGGCCTCCCCCTTCGCCTGAACAGGAGCACGCCATGATACGGACTCATGACGCAGGCCATTGGCTGGAAGTCATTCTGGACCGCCCGGAACGACGCAATGCCTTGACTGGCCCCATGTACGAAGAGCTGGCCGACATCATCGACCAGGCCAATCAGAACCAGAAATATCGTGCCCTGATTCTGACCGGCGCGGGCGAGCATTTCTGTGCTGGCAACGACATCTCGGAGCTGTCCAATGTGCGCAATAGCGACATGCCGCCACCGATCAAATTCCTGCGCAGTCTGGTCCAGGCCGACATCCCACTGATCGTGGCCGTAGAAGGTCACGCGGTGGGTATTGGCGTAACCTTGCTGCTGCATGCGGACTTTGTGTACGCGGCCCGTGACGCGCGTTTGCGCATGCCCTTCACCGCACTGGGCCTGTGCCCGGAAGGCGCCTCCAGCCACCTGCTGGCGCAGTACGTGGGGCCACGCCGTGCCAACGAATGGCTGCTGCTGTCACAAGCCTTCAGTGCCGAGCAAGCCATGGAAGACGGCCTGCTCACTGAACTGACCGACCACGGCAATAGCCTGGAAGCCGCCCGTGCCTGCGCTCACGCATTGTCCGAGCAGCCTCCCATTGCCTTACGCACCAGCAAGCGTCTGCTACGAGAACCCCAGCGCGAAGTTTTGCTGGAGGTTCTGGAACGCGAGCGCAAGCTATTTTCCAAACTGCTGGAAGGCGAAGAAGCTCTGCAGATTCTGGGGCAAATGAGCCAGAACCGCAGCGGCAAATAGCGCTTGTGTGGACCTGATTTCTGCGCAAACCCGCATGTGCAGCGATCTTGCCACACTGCACCCGGTTCAGACGGGTGATAAGGGGCCTGTGAGAGCAGGTCCCTAATTTTTTTTACCGTATTCGCAAAAAAATCTTGCGTGCAAAAAAAAAATCGCTGTATTTTATTTTTTGCGCTGCAACAAATGCACCGCTTTAACACGTTCTTTGCGGATACGCCCATGACACACTCCTGTCCCCCCCAAGCCCAAGGCTTGTACCTTCCCGCTAACGAACACGACGCCTGCGGCGTCGGATTTATCGCACACATCAAAGGCCAGGCGAGCCACGCCATCATCACCCAAGGCCTTAAAATCCTGGAAAACCTTGATCACCGCGGCGCTGTAGGCGCAGATCCCTTGATGGGCGACGGTGCAGGCATTCTGATCCAGATCCCCGACCAGCTTTACCGCGAAGAAATGGCCGCTCAGGGCGTGACCCTGCCGCCCCCCGGCGAGTACGGCGTAGCCATGGTGTTCCTGCCCAAGGAAACCGCTTCCCGCCTGGCCTGTGAACAGGAGCTGGAACGTGCGGTACGTGCCGAAGGCCAGCACATGCTGGGCTGGCGCGATGTGCCGGTGGACAGCACCATGCCCATGTCGCCCACCGTCAAGGCCAACGAACCGGTGATTCGCCAGCTGTTCATTGGCCGCGGCCCGGATGTGATGGTGCCCGATGCGCTGGAGCGCAAGCTGTACGTGATCCGCAAGACCGCCAGCCACGCCATTTACCGCATGGCATTGGCCCACGGCCAGGAATACTTTGTGACCTCGGCCTCGGTGCGTACCATCGTCTACAAAGGCCTGCTGCTGGCTGACCAGGTTGGCCGCTACTACCGCGATCTGGCCGACCCTCGCGCCTGTTCCGCCCTGGCCCTGGTGCACCAGCGCTTTTCCACCAACACCTTCCCCGCCTGGCCTCTGGCCCACCCCTACCGCCTGATCGCCCACAACGGCGAGATCAACACGGTACAGGGCAACTTCAACTGGCTGCGTGCCCGTGAAGGCGCCATGGAATCGGCCGTGCTGGGTTCGGATCTGCAAAAGCTTTACCCCATCGTGTACGAAGGCCAGTCCGACACGGCCACTTTCGACAACTGCCTGGAACTGCTGGTGATGGCCGGCTACTCGCTGCCGCACGCCATGATGATCATGATGCCGGAGGCCTGGGAGCAACACGCCGAGATGGACGAAAGCCGTCGCGCTTTCTACGAGTACTACGCCGCCCAGATGGAACCATGGGATGGTCCTGCTGCCATCGCCTTTACTGATGGCCTGCAAATTGGTGCGCTGCTGGACCGTAACGGCCTGCGTCCGGCCCGCTACGTCATTACCGACGACGACATGATTGTGCTGGCCTCTGAAGCCGGTACCCTGCCTATTCCTGAGCACCGCATCGTCAAGAAATGGCGTCTGCAACCGGGCAAGATGCTGCTGATCGATCTGGAACAGGGCCGCATCATTGACGATGCCGAGATCAAGTCCCAACTGGCCAACACCCACCCCTACAAGCAGTGGATTGAACGCCTGCGCTTGCGCCTGGACTCCCTGCCCAGCGTGCCCGGCGTGCGCCCCCAATTGGCCACCCGCGAACTGCTGGATCAGCAACAAGCTTTTGGCTGGACTCAGGAAGACATCAAAGTCGTCCTGCAGCCCATGGCCAGCAAGGGCGAAGAAGCCACCGGATCCATGGGTAACGACGCACCGTTGGCCGTGCTGTCCGACAAGTCCAAGCCCTTCTACAACTACTTCCGCCAGCTGTTTGCTCAGGTTACCAACCCGCCTATCGACCCGATTCGCGAACAGATGGTGATGTCGCTGGTGTCCTTTATTGGCCCCAAGCCCAATCTGCTGGACATCAACAACGTCAACCCACCGCTGCGTCTGGAAGTGTCCCAGCCCGTGCTGAGCCCGGCTGACATGAACCAGATCCGGCGCATTGAAGCGGCCAGCAATGGCAAGTTCCGCAGCCAGGAACTGGACATCGTCTACCCCAGCGCCTGGGGACCGGAAGGCATAGAGGCCAGCGTGGCCGCCCTGTGCGCCCGTGCGGCAGATGCCGTGCGCGATGGCTACAACATCCTGATCCTGACAGATCGCCGATGTGACGCCGAGCATGTGGCCATCCCCGCCCTGCTGGCAACCTCGGCCATTCACCAGCACCTGATCCGCATCGGTCTGCGTACCCGCACGGGTCTGGTCGTGGAAACTGGCTCGGCCCGTGAAGTGCATCACTTCGCCCTGCTGGGTGCGTATGGTGCCGAAGCCATGCACCCCTGGCTGGCTTTTGAAAGCCTGCAACATCTGGCCCAGGACCCGATCAACCAGATCGACGCCTCCCAGGCCGAGGGCTACTACATCAAGGCCATCAACAAGGGCTTGTACAAGGTGATGTCCAAAATGGGCATCTCCACCTACATGTCCTACACCGGCGCGCAGATTTTCGAGACCATCGGCCTGTCGCGCTCGCTGGTGGACAAATATTTTGTGGGTACTTCCTGCCCGGTGGAAGGGATTGATATCTTCACCGTGGCCGAAGAAGCGCTGCGTCAGCATCGCGCCGCCTACAGCAAAGATCCTGTACTGGAAAACCATCTGGAAGCCGGTGGCGAGTACGCCGTACGTGTTCGTGGTGAGGCCCATATGTGGACCGCCGACTCCATCGCCAAACTGCAGCACGCCACCCGCAGCCAGAACTACAGCACCTACAAGGAATACGCCCAGCTCATCAACGAGCAAAGCCGCCGTCACATGACACTGCGTGGTTTGTTCGAACTGCGTCTGGACCCAGCTCAAGCGATTCCTTTGGAAGAGGTGGAACCGGCTAGCGAGATCGTCAAACGCTTTGCAACCGGCGCCATGTCGCTGGGTTCGATTTCAACCGAAGCCCACGCCGTACTGGCCGTGGCCATGAACCGGATTGGCGGCAAGTCCAATACTGGTGAAGGTGGCGAGGACGAGCTGCGCTACCAGCATGAAATGCAGCACGGTAAAAGCGGCATTCGCCAGGGTGACACCTTGGCCAGCGTCCTGGGACAGGATCGCGTATTTGCCGACATTGAGCTGCAAGAGAACGATTCGCTGCGCTCGCGCATCAAGCAGGTTGCGTCCGGCCGCTTTGGCGTATCCGCCCAATACCTGTGCAGTGCAGATCAAATTCAGATCAAGATGGCACAAGGAGCCAAACCCGGTGAAGGCGGCCAGTTGCCCGGCCATAAAGTGTCCGAGTACATCGCCAAACTGCGTTACTCCGTTCCCGGTGTGGGCCTGATTTCTCCTCCCCCCCATCACGACATTTACTCCATCGAAGATTTGGCCCAGCTGATTCACGATTTAAAGAACGTGAACCCGCAAGCGGATATCTCCGTGAAGCTGGTGTCCAAAGTAGGTGTGGGCACCGTGGCCGCTGGCGTTGCCAAGGCCAAGGCCGATCACATTGTGATTGCCGGTCATGACGGCGGTACGGGTGCTTCGCCCCTATCCTCCATCAAGCATGCCGGTACCCCCTGGGAACTGGGTCTGGCTGAAACCCAGCAAACCCTGTTGCTGAACCGCTTGCGCAGCCGTATTCGCGTGCAGGCCGACGGCCAGATGAAAACCGGCCGCGATGTGGTGATCGGTGCCTTGCTGGGTGCGGATGAGTTTGGCTTTGCCACCGCTCCGCTGGTCGTGGAAGGCTGCATCATGATGCGCAAATGCCATCTGAACACCTGTCCCGTTGGTGTTGCCACCCAGGACCCCGTGCTGCGCCGCAAGTTCAAGGGCAAGCCCGAGCACGTGGTGAACTACTTCTTCTTCGTTGCAGAAGAAGTGCGTGAACTGATGGCCAAGCTGGGTGTACGCCACTTTGACGATCTGATCGGTCGCAGCGACTGGCTGGATATGCGCAGCGGTATCGAACACTGGAAAGCCCAGGGCCTGGACTTCTCCCGCCTGCTGCACAAAGTGGACAATGAAGAGTCCCCACGTCAGATCGCTACCCAGGATCATGACCTGGAACACACGCTGGATCGCCAACTGATCGAGCGCAGCGCCGTGACCTTGAATCAGGGCACGCCGTTGTCTTTCATCACTCCCGTACGTAACCGCAACCGCAGCGTCGGTGCCATGCTCTCGGGCGTATTCACCAAGAAATACGGCCATCAAGGTCTGCCTGACGACAGCCTGCACATTCAGTGCAAAGGTACAGCGGGTCAGAGCTTTGGCGCTTTCCTGGCGCAGGGCATCACCCTGGATCTGGTGGGTGAAGCCAATGACTACGTAGGTAAAGGCTTGTCCGGCGGCCGCATTATCGTGCGCTCGCCCAACGACTTCCGTGGCTACGGCCCGGACCACATCATCGTGGGCAATACCGTGCTTTACGGCGCCCTGTCCGGTGCGGCTTACTTCAACGGCGTGGCCGGTGAACGCTTTGCCGTGCGTAACTCCGGTGCCAGCGCGGTTGTGGAAGGCGTAGGCGATCATGGTTGCGAATACATGACGGGCGGTACCGTGGTTGTTCTGGGCGAAGTGGGCCGCAACTTTGCAGCCGGCATGTCCGGTGGCGTGGCCTACGTGTGGGACCCGCAACGTCGCCTGCAACTGCGCTGCAACCCCGGCATGGTGGATCTGGAGCCTGTGCTGAGCAAGGCCGAGCAAGAGATGAACAGCAGCATGGCGCAATGGCACAGCCGTAGCGCCCAGGGTGAACGTCAGACCGACGATGCCATCTTGCAAACCCTGGTTCAGGAACATTTCAAGGCCACAGGCAGCTTCCAGGCCCGCGAGCTCTTGAAAGACTGGGATAGCGCCCGCGCACAATTCGTCAAAGTCATTCCACGCGAGTACCGCCGTGCATTGAGCGAATTGTGGCAAGCCCCGCAAGCCAGCAAAGCCGCGCCCAAAAGCAGTAAAACCCGCCGTTCGGCTTCGGCCTGAACCCTTCCCATCACCATCAGGAAACGACACATCATGGGAAAGACGACTGGATTTCTTGAGTTTCAACGTCTGCAAGAAGCCGTAGAAGCTCCTTTAAAGCGGGTCAAGCACTGGAAAGAGTTTGTCCAGGTATTGAACGACGAGCAGGCAGGTCAGCAGGCCGCCCGCTGCATGGATTGCGGCATCCCTTTCTGCCACAACGGCTGCCCGGTCAATAACATCATTCCTGACTGGAATGATCTGGTTTACCGTCAGCAGTGGAAAGAAGCGCTGGACGTGCTGCACTCCACCAATAACTTTCCGGAAATTACTGGCCGCATCTGCCCCGCTCCTTGCGAGGCAGCCTGTACCCTGAACATCGACCGTGCGCCCGTGGGCATCAAATCCATCGAGCACGCCATCATCGACAAAGGCTGGGCAGAGGGCTGGGTTGTGCCACAAGTGCCTACCCACAAAACCGGCAAACGCGTGGCCGTCATCGGCTCCGGCCCTGCCGGCTTGGCCAGTGCCCAGCAATTGGCACGCGTCGGCCACGAGGTCACCGTGTACGAGAAAAGCGACCGCATTGGTGGCCTGATGCGCTACGGCATCCCCGACTTCAAGCTGGACAAACACTTGCTGGATCGTCGCATCGCCCAAATGCAGGCCGAGGGTGTGCAGTTTTGCCCTTCTACCTATATTGGTCAGGCACAAGATCAAGCCGCCCAGGAACCGGGGCTGACCGTGCTGTCCCCTACCGAGCTGGAACAACAGTTCGACGCCATCATCCTGGCAGGCGGCTCCGAAACCCCCCGCCTGCTGGAGGCCCCCGGTAGCCAGCTGCAAGGCGTACATCCCGCCATGGACTTCCTGCGCATCCAGAACCAGCAAGTTGCCGGCTCACGTGGCACCCCCGCCATCAGCGCCCAAGGCAAGCATGTCGTGGTGATTGGTGGTGGTGATACCGGCTCGGACTGCGTGGGCACCAGCACACGCCAAGGCGCAAAATCGGTCACCCAGTTCGAACTGATGCCCCGCCCGCCCGAGCAGGAAAACACGGAGCTGACCTGGCCTTACTGGCCCATGAAACTGCGCACCTCGTCCTCGCACGAAGAAGGCTGCGAGCGTGACTGGGCGATCAACACCGTAGAGCTGGAAGGCAAGAACGGCCAAGTCAAAGAACTGCGCGCCGTGCGCGTGGAATGGAAAACCGATCCAGCAACAGGCCGCATGAGCATGACCCCCATCGCCGGCTCCGAAATGACCTTCCCAGCCGACCTGGTCCTGCTGGCCATGGGCTTCACCGCCCCCGTACGCCAAGTGCTGGACGCCTTTGCCGTAGAAGCCGACCAGCGCGGCAACGTCGCCGCCAACACGGATGACTACCAAACCAGCCGAGCCAAAGTCTTCGCCGCCGGAGACATGCGACGCGGCCAGTCCCTGATCGTCTGGGCCATCCGCGAAGGCCGCCAGTGCGCCCGTTCCGTAGACGAATTCCTGATGGGGAGTTCGACACTTCCCCGCTAAGCCTTCTTGGTAGTACCAGTACACAAACAGCCAGCCGCGATAAACGGCTGGCTGTTTGTCTTCAAGCGAACGAGATCACTTCCAGGCCCCCTGACTTCGCGGGTTCTTATTTGTTGTTTGCGGCTCGCTGCCTGCTGCCTGCTGCCTGCTGCCTGCTGCCTGCTGCCTGCTGCCTGCTGCCTGCTGCCTGCTGCCTGCTGCCTGCTGCCTGCTGCCTGCTGCCTGCTGCCTGCAACTAGCCTACGAGCCTGTCATCCATATCTGCCAGCTTTATTTGCCTGGCAACGGATTGCAGCAAGAAGCAGCCAGAGCGATTAGTTGTGGGTTGTCGGCTGTTGGCTGTTGGCTGTTGGCTGTTGGCTGTTGGTTGCCACCATTCTGAAGCCCTTGCTGGCTTGAGGCTGGGTTGGAGCATTCAGGGGGCTTGCCGCCGTCTGGGGCTGTTGTAGGGATGCAAGCACCTTGCTGTTTGAGTTCAACGCTTGTGGTTTGTCCGGGGGACAAACCACTGAACGAGTTCAAGGTGCGCCCTACAACAGCCCCAGACAAGGGCACCGGTGCGCAGCACCGGCAAGCTTCCGCTCCGACCCAGCCTCAAGCCAGCAAGGGCTGCCGCAAGGACCCCACTCCCCACCTAAAACCCGCAAAACCCTACAAACCCCACCCCCATAAGCCTTTGATTTAATTTCCCTTTCCAAAGAACCCTAGGGTTTTCCCCTAAAAACCACAGGCTAATCCAATTCCTAGGGTTTACCCTTGCTTTTAGACTAGGGAAAACCCTATAATGGGGACTCGTAACTTAGACCTTCACCTTAAAGGGAAAGCAAATGTCTACCATGACCACTTACTCGCACTACATTCACTGGAGTGATGCTGTTGAGCGTGGGGTAATGCAGCATGCCCTGGAAAATGGTGAATCCGTGTCTTTAACTGCACTGACCAAAGCAGCGGCCAAACAAGTTTCCAAAGCCGCAAACGTGGTGTTCAAGTACATGGTCGAACTGACCCGTGCCTTGAACGAAGCCCGCATCCGCGATTCCCGCATGTCGGCCAGCTACTGGTAAGCCACGCATCACCGTCGTAACGCTCAAGCAAAACACCGCTTGATGTTGAAAAGCCTGCTGATTTAGCAGGCTTTTGTTTTTTCTGCGTTTGCCAATGCCGCCTTTCCAAGGGCACACCTTCATGCATCGCAGAACCTTGGCTCATTGGGCGCAAGCACCTCACAAGGCGTCTCCCCAGCCCCAAGATCAAGACAAGCCAGGCACGGAGAGCGTTTCTTCCCGCGCCGCAGAACATGAAAAAGGCCAGCAAAAGCTGGCCTGCAGAACTACGACACCTCACAAAACATAGGCCCAGCACTAAATCGTCCTTGATCAAAAAGCACTGCTCAAGACTTGTTCAACAAGTTCTTCAACATATCCAGTCGCTGCTTGGGACTTAAAGCCGCCTGCGCCGGATCTTCCTGGGCACCAGGGTCTTCGATCTTCATCTCATCAATAAAGCGTGAGCGCTCACGCACCAGATTCTCACGTGCGCGTCTGCGCTTCTTGCACCAGCTCAAGCGCAAGCTGCGCTGCGCACGCGTAATACCCACGTACATCAGACGCCGCTCTTCCTGAATGCGCTGGGCCAGAATATCGGCTTCTTTATCCGGGTCTATATCTTCGTCATCGCGCCCAATGTGCGGCAGCAACCCTTCTTCCACCCCCACCAGGAACACATGCGGATACTCCAGCCCCTTGGAAGCATGAAGCGTGGACAATTTGACCGCATCCGGGTCTTCATCCTCACCGCGTTCCAACATGGTGATCAGGGCAACTCGCTGCACCAAGTCATTCAAACTCAGCTGATCGTCTGCCGCTTTGGACTTCAACCACGTAATCAATTCCAGCACATTTTCCCAACGAGTCTGCGCGGGGCGCTCGTCGAACATATCGTAGAGATAGCGCTCGTAATCAATCGCCCGCAGGAGCTCGTCCAGCAATTCGCTAACGGCCGTCTCGTGTCCTTCCTGATCGCTCTCTACCCGGTCCGCTCTTTGCTGGATACGGCCAATAAACTGCGCAAAGACACTTAAAGGCTCCAACTGCCTTTCCGGTAAGCGATCCGTCAGAGCGATTTGCGAGACGGCGGAATATAAAGACAGCTTTTGTTCCGCCGCAAACTGACCCAGCACCTGCAAGGTAGCCTGCCCAATCCCGCGTCTGGGTGTCGTCGCTGCGCGGATGAAGGCTGGATCATCATCGTCGTTCGCAACGACTCGCAAGTAAGACAGGATGTCGCGAATCTCGGCCTTGTCAAAGAAACTCTGCCCACCCGAGATGGTGTAGGGAATGCGCAAATTACGCAGCGCCTGCTCAAAGATACGGGCCTGATGGTTGCCACGGTACAGCACCGCAAAATCTCGCCACTCGGCCTGACGCTCGAAACGCTCTGCCGAGATACGCATGGCAACTGAATCGGCCTCGTTCTGCTCGTCGTCCGTCACGTGGACCTGGATAGGCTCACCAAAGCCCAGGTCAGACCAGAGCTTTTTACCGAACACGACGGGATTATTGCCAATAACATTATTGGCAGCCTGCAAGATGCGCTGCACCGAACGATAGTTCTGCTCCAGCTTCACGACTTTCAGGTCCGGGTAATCCTTGGGAAGCTGCGCCAGATTCTCCACGGTAGCGCCACGCCAGGCGTAAATAGCCTGATCGTCGTCCCCCACCACGGTAAACATATTGCGCTGACCCGTCAGAGAGCGCACCAGCCGATACTGACAGAGGTTAGTGTCCTGATACTCGTCCACCAGCAGATACTGCACCCGACGCTGCCAGCGCTCGCGTACTTCCTGATTGTCTTCCATCAACTGCGCAGGCAAGCGGATCAGATCATCAAAGTCCACCGACTGATAGGCAATCAAGGTGGCGGCGTAGTCGCGGTAAATACGAGCCGCCTCGATCTGGCTTGGCGAGTTTGCGGCACGCTCCGCATCGTCCGGCCCCATCAAGGCGTTTTTCCATAAGGAGATTTCCTGCTGAACGGACTTCAGGCGGCCTTTATCCGTGGTAGCCAGCAGTTCCTGAATAATTGCCAGCGCATCGTTGGAATCCAGAATGGAAAAGCGCGGCTTCAAGCCCACATGCTGTGCTTCCTCACGCAACATGCGCAAGCCCAGAGAGTGAAAGGTGCTGACGGTCAGCCCTCGCAACAGCTTGGGATCTACCAGGGCGCGAATCCGCTCATTCATTTCACGCGCCGCTTTATTGGTGAAGGTCAGCGCGACCACTTGCCGGCCCGTGTACCCACACTCACGCAGCAGATAAGCGATTTTCTGCGTGATCACCCGTGTCTTGCCACTGCCCGCTCCGGCCAGCACCAGGCAAGGCCCATCCATATACAACACAGCCTGACGCTGCATGGCGTTCAGGTCGGTGGGGACGGTATGGCCTGGTGTAGTGACGGAGGTGGACATGGTGAAATCAGTGAATACTAGGCAAGAAAACGAAGTTCAAAGCCAAACAGCGTGCAAAACTAAAAGTGGAATCCCGGCCAAGCCGAGTATGGTTTGATGACAAGCGAAAGGCCAACACAGAGATACAGCGGAAACGAGGTACAAGAGCATGACAGTGGCAGGGCAACAACATCGCGCCACAGCCTCATCGCTTCCTGCCTCTTGGCTCATAGCTGCATAGCGGTCAAGGATACACCCTGCTGTACCCGAGATGCTCCTACTGTTTCCGTCCGCACATGAGCCTGGAGAATATTAAATTTCGAGAGGATCGACTTCAATCGTAATGCGCACTTTATGCTGCTTGGCCAACTGCGCAACCTGTGGCCCCCAATAGCGCACAAAGGCCTGCAAGGCCGGGCGATGAGCACTTTCCAGCAGCAACTGAGCACGCTCCACTTTGGCGACGCGCAAAACGCGTAAAGGCACAGGATCGTACAGGAAAACCTGATCCGCACCCGGAAATTCGTTCGGATATTCTTCGGGCAAACGCCGTGCCTGCGTCAGCAAGCGAATCGCGTCGGCCAGTTGCGGCGCTTCGGCCGACAAGAGCACTTGATAGGCAAACGGCGGCAAGCCCACCGATTCGCGCTCGTTCAAAGCGCTCTGGGCAAAACCGATGTAATCGTGCTTGATCAGGCTTTGATAAACCGCCTGCTCCGGATAGCCCGTCTGGATGATGACATCCGCCCCTTCGGTATGACGACCTGCGCGGCCTGCTACCTGCATCAGCTGAGCAAACAGGCGCTCGGGTGCACGGAAATCATGGGCGAACAAGGTGGCATCAGCATTGAGCACACCGACGACGCTCAGGCGCGTGAAGTCATGACCTTTGGCCACCATCTGGGTGCCCACCATGATATCTACTTCGCCCGCATGAACCTGCTCGAACAATTGCTGCGCACTGCCCTTCAAGCGAGTGCTGTCCGCGTCGATACGCACCAGGCGGGCATTCGGAAAACGCTCACCCAGAAACTCTTCAATACGCTGGGTACCCCGGCCCATCGGCTGCAAGTCCTGATCGCCACAATCCGGGCAAGCGCGCGGCACGGGGGCCTGATAGCCGCAGTGGTGGCACTGCAGATTGTGCTTGAAGCCGTTTTGCCTATGCAGCACGGTGTACACCGTACAACGCGGGCATTGGGACAACCAGCCGCAAGAGGCACAATGCAACACAGGCGCATAGCCACGCCGGTTGATAAACACCAGCGACTGCTCGCCACGGTCCAGACACGCTTCCAGCGCATCCAGCAGTTGGGGAGAAAAGCCCGACTCCAGGCGCAAATGGCGGGTATCGACCAGACGCACTCGGGGCAAGGAAACCTCTCGCGCACGCTTGGGCAGGCTCAACAGGCTATAGCGCCCTTGTCGAGCATGATTCCAGCTTTCCAGCGAAGGGGTGGCTGAACCCAGCACCACCGGCACTTTCAGATCGTAGCCACGCCACACAGCCAGATCCCGAGCGGAGTAACGCAAGCCATCTTGCTGCTTGTAAGAAGCGTCGTGCTCCTCGTCCACAATAATCAGGCCCAGCTCGGGCATGGGCGTGAAGATGGACAGCCGTGTTCCCAACAAAATGCGCGCCTGACCACTGTTGACGCGCAACCAGGAGCGCAGCCGTTCACCTTCGGACAGACCACTATGCAAGACAGCCAGCACATCGCCGGGCAAGACGCGCGCCAAACGAGCACGCAAGACCTGCTCGAACTGAGGTGTCAGATTGATTTCGGGCACCATGAACAAGACTTGCCGACCGGCGGCCAGCACCTGTTCCAGCACCCGCATATAGACTTCGGTTTTCCCGCTACCCGTTACGCCATGCAGCAATAGGCAGCTACCGGGTTTGGCCGCCACAATGCCATCTACCGCAGCCTGCTGTTCGGCATTGAGCACGGGCAGGACGTCGCTGTCCACCGGCTCCACCTTCTTTTCCTTGCGCTTGGCCATGCGCAATACCGGGCCACCAGCGGAACGCTTGCCCAGATAGGCAGAGGGTTTACGCAAAGGCCCTGGCAAGGACGGCATCATGACCTCGCCCAGCGGACGGTGGTAATAGGTAGACGCAAAGCGCGCCATCCGCAACCAGTCCTGCGGGAAAGGCGGCAAGTCATCCAGCAGCTGATCAATCGCTTTGACCTGCTCGGGCGGGTAGGAAGGTTGCTCCGGCAAGGCCACCACCACGCCTATCATCTGCCGCCGCCCAAAATGCACAATGACCCGCTGTCCGATCAGGACGGGTTCGTGGTGTTGATAATCAAACACCCCATCCAGGGGAACGTCCAAAGCCACATGCAGCCAGAAAGGTCCGGTGCTTGCCGATGCAGAAATAGCGTCAGGAGTGGCGGTCATGGATGGTGGTTCAAAAAAGGGCTGGCCTGGCTGAAAGCCTGATAAGTCAAGAGCTTAGCGACCTGTGGATAACTTTGGGGAAAATGACATGAACAAAAAACACAAAGAAGCAAGCACAGATACAATTTAATTTTCAATATCTCTGAAATAAGGATAAAACGCAGAGAAATCAACTAATTAAAACTGGGTATTGAAATTAAACCTTAAATATAAAGACCTCAAACCCAGCTCTGTCTGTGTGCATAACTTTGCGCACAAGCTGCGACAGCCCGTGCGCAAAGACTATCAAACGCTGTGGTGTCGACGGCTGTAGGAATGCACTTCGTCGACCAGAATGCCCACGGCTTCCGGATCGGTGAAACGCGAAATACCGTGGCCGAAGTTGAACACGTGACCGCCCTGCCCCACAGGGCCAAAGTCATCAATAACACGACGGGCTTCACGACGGATGGCTTCTTCGCCACCGAACATGGTCATGGGGTCCAGATTGCCTTGCAAGGCCAGTTTGTCACCAATACGAGCGCGCGCACGGGAAAGGTTCACCGTCCAGTCCACACCCATGGCATCAGCGCCACAGCCAGCAATATCTTCCAGCCACATGCCGCCGCCCTTGGTAAAGACGATGACAGGGACGCGCTTGCCGTCATGCTCGCGAATCAGGCCATCCACCACTTTACGGGTGTAGGCCAGGGAGAATTCCTGGAACAGGGAGTCGGACAATACACCACCCCAGCTATCGAACAGCATCACAGCCTGTGCGCCGGCACGGATCTGATTGTTCAGGTAGTCGCAGGTGGTTTGGGCATTGATTTCCAGCATGCGGTGCATCAGGTCCGGACGCTGATACATCATGCTTTTCACCAGACGGTAGTCGTCCGAGCCCTGGCCTTCCACCATGTAGCAGGCAATGGTCCAGGGGCTGCCGGCAAAGCCGATCAGCGGTACTTTGCCGTCCAGTTCCTTGCGGATCAGCGAGACAGCATCAAACACGTATTGCAGCTTGGACATATCAGGCGCTTCCAGCGCCATGACGTCGGCTTCGTTGCGTACAGGACGGGCAAAACGCGGGCCTTCACCAGCGACGAAATCCAGACCCAGGCCCATGGCGTGTGGCACGGTCAGGATGTCCGAGAACAGAATGGCGGCATCCAGATCGAAACGACGCAGGGGCTGCAAGGTTACTTCGCACGCAAATTCGGGATTCTGAGCCAACTGCATGAAGGAGCCAGCCTGGGCACGGGTGGCGTTGTATTCAGGCAAATAACGCCCGGCCTGACGCATCAGCCAGATGGGGGTGTACGGCACAGGTTCGCGCAACAGCGAGCGCAGGAAAACATCGTTTTTTAATTGAGGTAAAGACACGGCAATCCCTATTGAAAAATGCCTGTTAATTTTAACCATCGTGTTCGTCGTCTGGGTTTGACGCGGATCGAAAGCGTGCTGCATCGATATGGTGTTTGCGCATCAGTGCCCAGAAAGCACGCCGGTGCTTTTGCGCGGAGCGGGCCGCCATGGCGATATTGCCGCTATGGCGATCAAGGGCGGCGTGGATATAAGCCTGCTCAAAGCGGGCCACTATCCGTCCCTTGGCAACTTTGAAAGATTCCTGGCTGCTGGCGTAGCGCGAGGCTACCGCAGCGGCATAGGCTTCCAGCGTTGTCCCCTCCTGTTGCAAGATCGTTTGCGACAGGCGCTGCTCCGTTGGGCCGGGGTGCAGGACCAGATCCTGGTTTTCCTGCACCCTATAGTGTATCCGACCCGACAGCCCCGGTTCATTCAAAGCGTGGGAAGTGGTCTGTAAACGCTGACGATTGATGCGGGCGCGCAAATCGTCCAGGCATAAAGGCTCGCGCACGTAGTCTGCCAGACCCAGTTCCAGCAGGTCTGTCAGGGCCGCGGCCTTGATAGCACCCAGCAGCAAACCAAAGACCGGCACTGGCAAATGACCTTGAGCCGCCGACAAGGCTCGGCGCACGTGAATCAGGGTGGCCGCTTCGATGGGAATCAGACAGGCATCAAAACGCAGCAGCAAGGCCGATGCGCTGCGCAAAAACAAATACTCCTGATCGGGATGGGGCGGTGGTGGCGCCTGCAGAACATGCAGCTGCAAACGCTCGCAAGGCGGGATGATGGCCAGTAAATTCTGAGCCCACGATGGCTGGGTGTGCAGCAACGCACAATCGAGGTGTAGACGCATAAGACTGTCCTTGAGAAGCCGGGCGAACCACACCGGCCGCCCCATAATCATGAGCCTCTAGGATAGAAATCCGACCCGTCTGCGATAAGTCGGAGTTGCGTCTACGTAGCTGTACTTAATCGCCGCAAATACGGCTGCGACGCCATTCGCTGGGCGATACGCCATAGCGTCGCCGGAAGGCGTGGCTGAACACGGCCGCGTCGGAAAAGCCCATTTGCCAGGCCAACTCACTGATCTGCCGACCGGGTTTGCCGTCCACCAACAATTGACAGGCGCGCTCCAGACGGGCGGCCATGATGTAGTCGGCAGGCGCTTGCCCGCACAGCTCGAACAGCTTGTAGAGATAACGGCGTGAAATGCGAAATTGCAGCGCCAGGGACTGGGCATTCAAACCGGTATCACCCAGATGATCCTGCACGTATTGCTGAATTTGCAGCAGCTGCCCGCGCCGCACTTCGTCCAGGGCGGACTCGGTCGTCACCGGGCGACCATCGGCCAGGCTCAGAGCCATCATGCGAATCACGGTCTGGGACAGTTCGCTCAAGGCCGAGGGCGACAAGTGCCCGCGCTCCTGCAAACCCAAACGCAGCATATCCATGGCAATTCGGGCCGGACCTGTCGTGGCGGAGAACGAGCGGGCCACCGCATCGCTTAGCCAGGGCAACCAAGGCAGCAAACGCTCTTCCTCGAACTGCAAGACCAGAAAATGGGATTGATCCTGTACGGCCACTTCGTAAGGGCGGGTGGTGTCATAAATGCCCCACTCCCCGGCGTGCAAGATGCCACTGCGATTATCCTGCTGAATCTGACTGCTGCCACTGATCTGCAAGGTGACCTTGTACAGCGCCTGCTCGGATCGGCTGGCCAAGGCCTGGGTACGACGCACGCGCTGCGCGCTGGTACACAGTTCCATGACATCGACCGAACCCATGCGATCGGTGGCCGCCCGGTTGGAGAAACCACGGCGAGAATCCGGCTGAACTTCCAAGGGCACAAAGTACGCGCACACCACTTCCTGCCAAGCAGCCAGGCTCTTGAAAGAAGCAGAGGGAGTGCGCAATAACATAGACATTGCCTGAGTGCCCTTTCGGCCAACGCAATTGATCGGGGTAAGGGGCAGAATATGCCCCCTTTCTTATAGCCCTAAAAAATTCAAGCGTCTACGGTCGTTAACCCGCTGTATCAGCGATCCATGGAGCCGTACAGGTAGGGCGCAGGCTCCAGACCCATACTGTTCATCTTGACGGTTAGCTCCGTACGCGCCTTGAGTACATCATCAAAACGATGCCGGCGCGATGCCCCTACCTCGGCCGAGGTAAAGGGTCGGTAATCGGGTGTCATTTCTTCCGGGCTGAACTTGGCCACAATCCAGTTCAGCACACGAGCCAGATCGGCATTATCCAGTTGCGACTGCGAGGCACCGGGCACTCGGATCATATAGTCCCGTCCAGCTGGCAGGCGTGTAAACAAGCCAATGGACTGGTTGAAATTGGGGATGCCCCGATGCGTCAGGCCCTGGCCATCGTAGCGATGGCAACCTGCGCATTGCAGCATATAGTCTTTGAAAGCCTGCGAACTTTGCAGGTAATCGCCCGTTCCGGCCATCTCTTCTTGGGCATGGGCCCAAGGCGTAAACGCCAGGAGTACGGCGCCCAAACAGGCCAGGCGCAAAGATGTCCACACAGTGATGCCTCCTTAAGTGACCGAACGCCATCCTGGCCGCCCGGCACCTTGTTCAAACCCTAGGGCTGCCTATGCAGGAAAGAACTGGCGTCCCAAGGACCGTTCTTCCCGCATGACTGGCAGCCCGACGGGCCTTTTTTAGTTTTTAGCCAAGCCAACCAGTACCGATGTCGTGCAATGGAAGGTGCTGTTCTCGTTCGCCATGCACCAGTTCACGTCATTGTGCAGGAAGAACTCGTAACCAGGACGCTCGCGGGTCTGCGTGTTGCACTGGCAGCGGCCGCAAGCGGTCTTGCCGCAGCAGTCGTGGTAGCTGATCAGGTAGTCCTTGCCATCATGCGGGTTGTGGCAAGTGCCAATCCACGAGATGGGCGAAGGCGTCGAGCCCGGAGGGCAGGTGGTGGTCGTGCCACCGCAGCAAGAGCACAGGAACCCGTCCACCGCACAATGACGCCAGTAGTCGCAGGAGTTCACTTCGTCTTCATTCGCCAGATCGGGATTCAGACTGATGTGATCGGCACCACTGCTGCTGCCACCACCACCGGCAGCACGAGCCACCGGCAATACGGGCAACACAAAGGCCGAACCGACCATTAATTTGCCCACCGAGCGCAGCACGCTGCGACGCGAAGTCTTGTGGGCCACCGAACGGGAGAGGCTCTCCCCAAATTTATCCAGCCAACGCATTGACGTTCTCCTTTCGTGATACCTGCACTTGCTTCATGCCCGAGTCACCGGCCAAGTATTCTTGCGCCGAGGCCACGCCCAGGTCTTTGGCGGTAAACAGGCTTTCCAGCTGTTCACGCGAATTGACCAGACCCTTGCCGCGCACCACACCGTTCTCGTCGATCAGGACGGCGTAAGGCAGTTTGCTGATCTGAAAGCCCATGCCCAGCTGTGTGGACAAGACGTAAGGGAAGGCGTCCAGTTGTGCTTTCTGGTAGAAAGCCAGATGCTCGGGCATCTCGCCATCACTGGCCAGCACAATATCTACCCACTGACCTTCCGAGCCCTGAATGGACTTCAGAATGGGCAAGAGCTTCTTGCACACCGGGCAGGTAGGCGACATGAAGAAAATCAACTGGCTACGCGGGCCAGCCACGCCCACGGTAACGGCACGACCGCGCAGGTCCTGCAATTCCATGACGGGAGCGGCATCACCCACCTGCGGGCCTTTATCCATAGTCAGGGCGCCCATGGGGGCTACCCGTTCGTACAACACGCCAATCTGGCGCGACAGGGCAAGTACAACCAGCACCAGGGCCAGTACGATTACCCATAAAATGACGTTGGAAATCATTAAAGCGGTCATTTAGGTCTCCTAAGAATTCTGCATTTTCTGGAATTTCAGATGGGATTCGATCAGCTGATTGGCCGCATAGTACAGGCCCAGCAAGGCCAAGGTGGCACCAAAGAAGGTCAAACCGTCCACCCAGACCAGTTCACGGGCGCTGCTGATGGCCCAGTCACCGCTGGCCACGGCCAGCGCAGCCAGCAAGGCATTGCGAGCCACCAGCCACCAGGACAGACCACCGGAGGATTCCCCCAGCCCGGAGCAGCCGCAATCCACATCGCGGCGGCCACGCAGCAGGTTCATCACAATGCCACTGGTGGCGACCAGCAGGACGCACAGGGCCAGAACCGCCCCCAGCGAACGGCTGGCTGGCCACAGCAGCAAAGGCGCACTCAAGGCCTCGGCAGCGACAAACAGCACACTGAACGGTCGTAACAACACTTCCGGCAACAATCGATAACCGCCAACGGCTGCCTCGAACAGGCTGAAGTGACGCAGTTTATCCAGCGCCCCCAGTCCCATCAGCACGGCCAAGCAAGCCAGGCTGGCATAGGTCAGGACCGGGTCCATATCAGACACCCCCAACTGGGTGGAACTGAACTTGCAAGGAGGCTTCTGCGGCACCTTCAATCGTGCGCAACAACTTGGGTTCAGGCTGGCTGATGTCGTAGACGTTCACATTGCCACCATCCAGGGTCAGCATCAGATTGCGTTGCTGATCAATGGTCATGGACAAGGCATCACGCCCTGGAATGCGGGCGACACGCTGCTTGGTCTTGGTGTCCATGACCCAGATCTCGGCCGCGGGGAACTTGTGAGTGCCCTCTTTGCCATCGGGATGCATGAACACATACATGCGACCGCTGGCGCGATGCAGACCCACCAGGTTGTAGCCACCGGGCACCCAGTTCTTGGCCTTGTCCTCGTCGTTCAGCAGGGACCAGGGGCCATCTACCTTGACCTCGTCACCGCTGAAATCCGCACTGTAGACATTGCCGTAGTAGGACACGAAGTGAGCCTTGTCCTTGTCCAGAGCGGGAGCGATAAAGATCGGATCGTCCTTCACGGAGAACATCTGCTTGCTGCGCGACTGGCTGGCGACCTTACCGTCTTCGCCCAGATTGATAGTCAACAGGCCACCATCGCCACAAATAGTCATGAAGCTGCGTGGGCGGTTGGGCTGGGGGATTACGCTCCAGCAACCGGCGGCAGCTGTGACGTCTTCCACATAATCACCCTTGGCCACGTCCACGATCCCGATCGAGGTCGCTGGCGAGGCGTTTTGCAGCACGATGAACTTGCCGTCCGTCGTCTGACGGAACAGACCGTCATAGTTCAGACCTTGCACACGCTTGGGTGGCAGGGAAATTTCCTTCTCGAAGGTCAGCTTGTCGGCATCCCACACTTCCACCACATCCGAGCGCTTTCCACGCGTAATGCGCTCGTGATAGGTGGTCATGGTGTAGATTTTCTTGCCGTCGTTGGACACCTGCACATGGCCGTTGAAGGCGGTGGGTACCATGCCCAGGAACTTGCCGTTGGTGTAGTCATAAACATGCACACGGCTTTCGGTCAGGTGCATGAACACCGAGTCCATGACATAGATACGGTTTTCCTGCGGGGCAGACACACTGTGACCACCTGTCAGGACTTCGCGCGGCTTGTCCTGGGCCTGCGCGCCACCGGCCAGTACCATCAGCCCCAACATGGCGGCGGCGGTCGTTAATTTAAATTTAGACTTCATTGGATGTCTCTCCTCATGGGCGTCCACGCTGTCAGAACGCATAGGCATAACGGAATTGCAGGCCGCGCATGCGCGGGCCATTCTCGACTTTCAAATCATGGATGTACTGCAATTGCACCTGGTGAGCGTCGGTCAACTGGTGGGTGATCTCGGCGGCCAACTGGTGGTTACGTGCACGCGTCGCCGTGGTCTGGCCATTGACCCGCTCACGGCCACCTGTCTCGTAGCGGTAGCGCATACCCACATACGTCTTTTCAGTCAGGTTGGTTGAAACCAGGGCCATCAGGCGGATTGCCGTGTCTTTTTTCAGGGTCTGGCCGTAGTAGTTCTTGTTGTTGCCAAAGAACTCGAATTCCGCCACACCTTCAATAAAGGAAGACTCCCCAAAGCCTTTCACAATCGCAAAGTCCTGGATCGTGCTCCAGCGGTTCTTGCCGGAAGACACATCGGCCTGCGAGCCGTGGTAACGACCTGTAGGAGCCGTAATGAAAGGCTCCCACGCGAACCAGAAACGGTTCTCCGGATCGTTGTGCAGCCACACGGCCGCACCGGCAGTCACATCACCAATCCCGGTCATGCGATCCCGGTCTTGCCCTGGAACATCCAGCGTGTTGCGAAAACCGGGCACGATCAGCTCGTACTGCACCGTCTTGCCGGCCAGTTCGCGAAAGTGCATCTGACGATAAATCATGCCTTGCACATTCAACTTGGGGCTGTCGCCAATTCGTGAACCCTGATCATAAAAACCGTGCGACTTCAGCCCCATCATGTAGACGGCCAGGATATTGGTCCCTACCGGAGCAGGAATCCAGTCCCGCGCACTGGGGTCGCCCGCAAGGGCGGCACCGGCACTGACGCCGCTCAAGGCCAAGGCCAGAGCGGTCCGCTGCAAAATTGCATACATTATTGTTGTCTCCTCAAAGAGGCGCGAACGGTATCGTTATTGTGTTCGCGCCTTTATCCCTAGCTAGGCTGCCGGGTAAGCCATGCAGACCGATTTGGTCTCCAGGTAAGCCTCTACCGCAGCGCGCCCGTGCTCCCGACCCAGGCCGGACTGCTTGTAGCCACCAAAGGGCATGCTGGGGTCCAGCATGTTGTGGGTGTTGACCCACACAGTTCCGGCCTTGATACCAGCGGTCAAACGCTGGACGCGGGCCAGATCCTGACTCCAGACGCTGGCACCCAGGCCAAAGTCTGTATCGTTGGCCAACTGCAATGCCTGCGCCTCGGTGTCAAACGGGGTCGCGACCACCACGGGACCAAAGATTTCTTCACGCATGATGCGAGCATCAGGAGCCACATCGGCAAACACGGTGGGGCGTACAAAGTAGCCCTGCTCGGGGCGAGCACCCTCACCTGCCAACATGCGACCGCCTTGCTGGCGACCCACATCGATATAGTTCTGCACGCGCTGCTGATGACGGGCGGAAATCAGCGGAGCAATCTGGGTGGACTGCTCAAAGCCCGAGCCCAGAGTCATGGAAGAAGCCAGATCGGCTACGCCCTGCACCACGCGCTCGTAAATGCCTTTTTGCACGAACAGACGCGAGCCGGCAGTACATACCTGGCCCTGGTTAAAGAAGATGGCGTTGGCCGCACCTTGAATGGCCATGTCCACATCGCAATCGTCCATGATGACTACGGGGGATTTGCCGCCCAGCTCCAGAGACATGCGCTTCATGTCATTGACGGCCTGATGACCGATCAACTTGCCCACTTCCGTGGAGCCGGTAAAGGAGATCTTGTTCACGCCAGGGTGAGCCGTCAAAGCCGCACCGGTGCTTTCGCCACGACCCGTGATCACGTTGATCACACCGGCGGGGAAACCGGCTTCCAGAGCCAGTTCGGCCAGACGAATGGCGGTCAGTGGAGTTTCTTCAGCAGGCTTCAGAACCACGGTACAACCGGCGGCCATGGCAGGCGCAATCTTCCACACCGCCATCAGCAGCGGGAAGTTCCAGGGCACGATGGCGCCCACCACACCAACCGGTTCCTGGCGGGTGTAAGCGTGGTATTTCACGCCGGGAGGAAAGCCGATGGAAGGCGAGAGCAATTCGCCATTCATCTTGGTGGCCCAGCCAGCCATGTAGCGCAGCCATTGTGCGCTGGCCGCCACTTCCAGGCCGTAGGAGAAGAACAGCAGCTTGCCGTTGTTCAGAGTTTCCAGACGAGCCAGCTCGTCCGCGTGAGATTCAATCAAATCAGCCAAACGCAACAAGAGGCGCTCGCGCTGAGCGGGCAACATCTGAGCCCATTCGCCCTGCTCCAGAGCCTGGCGCGCAGCACGCACGGCCAGATCCACGCCTTGAGCACCGGCCTCGGGCTGGTGCGCAATCACTTGTCCCGTTGCGGGATCGTAGACGGGAATCGTGGGCCCTTGAGATTCAGTGACGGGTTTGCCGTCAATAATCATGTGTTCGCGAATCGCCTTGCGCTCGGCTTGTACGTCCTGCCCCATAGTCTGTCTCCACACGGAATAGTTGATTCTTAACGAATCCAGTATAGGGACGAGGACAAGCCCGGACTTGTGATTCTGTGCACGGAGGCTTGTTGATTTGGGTACGGAGTGAGCCCTGTCCTGCTTTAGAACAAATCCAGCTGGGCGGGCATGCTGGCCTGGATGTCGCCCGTGCCAGTCAAATGCACGCGGCGTTCAAAGTCCAGCAGGCTGGCTTTGCGATGCAAGCCGGAGCTAAAGCCGGTCAACATGCCATTGGCGCCTTGCACGCGGTGACACGGCACGATAATGCTGATGGGATTGAGGCCGCAGGCCTGGCCCACAGCCCGGACCGCCTTGGGACGGCCCAGATGTTCGGCCATCTGGCCATAGGTCCAGGTCTGACCATAGGGAATAGTCAGCAAGGCCTGCCAGACCTGTTGCTGAAACTCTGTCCCTTGCAGGCTGAAAGGCAGATCAAACTGCTGCAGCTTGCCGGCAAAATACGCGTCCAGTTGAGTCTGCACGGGCTCGGCCAAAGCAGGCTCCGGGATCAGCCCGGCCAGTTGCTCGGGTGTCAGACCATGTACGGTCTCTTCCTCGAAGTCCAGACGCAGCAAGGCTCCTTGAGCGTCCACCAGCAGACGCATTGCCCCTAAAGGCGTATCAAAGCAGGCAGTACGCAGCCCGACATAGGCAAACATGGCAATCCCGATCCAAGGGCAGAATGTCTGATCATACTGCGCGGCTCCAGCCACTTCAAAAACTCTGGCAACACCCATGCAGGCTAGAGGCCAACTCCTGATCAAAGGCTTTTCAACCCAAAGCCGCCTGGCCGCAGCACCTCTCGTCCTTGTACCAACTCCTTATGCGCCTATAAAAGCGCCTGAGTGAGCAAGAAAACCTAAAAGAACAAGAGACTGAGACAACAACAATCACCGTGACAAGCGCATTGGCTCTGGCGTCAAAGACGCATGACAAGCTCCCGATTACGCACAACATTTTGTTGAGCTGGATATCCTGAGCAAGGTTCATGCTCCCATGAAGTGCCTGGCTCTCAATAGTTAGTGCTTGGCTCCTATTTTTGCGTCCCCCCACACCCACCGCTAACTATTGAGAGCGACGACCAACACGCAAACCTCGCTCCCTCAAGTTCCTCACGCCGCTACAGCAGCCCAGAGGGCTACATACCGCCAGGCCCAAAAAGGACGAAAGTCTCATATTGATAGTCATTGTGAGCCGGTCTGGGCCGGGGGCCGTCCTCTGGGCGATTCAGGCTTCTTGCCGCAGGCAGGCTTGCTATTCGGGGTACAAGCGCCCTGCTGTTTGAGCGAAATGCTTGTGCCTTGTCCGGGGGACAAGGCACTTTCGCGAGTTCAGGGCGCGCCCGAATAGCAAGCCTGACCAGGGCACCGGTGCGCAGCACCGGCAAGGAGCCAAGCCCGGAGGACGGCCCCCGGCCCAGACCGGCGTTTTCACGAGACACGATCTAAACATGCAGCCTCGTTTACGCTTCTTATTTCCTTATCTCGCCAGCCTCCTGCTTCGGACACAGCTCCGCTCTACAAGGGCCAAAGAAGAAGAAGAAGAAGAAGAAGAAGAAGAAGAAGAAGAAGCGCAAGCAAAAAAACCGGGTAAATAACGCCGGGGCCCCCCAGACGTTATTTACCCGGCAAATCCAACAAATGCAGCAGTTACTCAAGAACAGCAAGGTTTAAACGGTTTGCACACCCTTGGCGGACAAGTCCAGACCCACACGGCGCACCACAGCCTCAAACTCGTCCCGGCTGATATGGTCCAGAGCCGTCGCCGGATCACGCGTCGCATCGCAGGCGATGATGCCACGGCGCATATAGGAATACTTGCGCAAGGCCAGCGCCACCAAAGGCTGAAACTCGTAACGGATCAGCGAACAATAACGGTCGAACACACGGGCGGCTTCCTCCTGCTCGCCCTGACGATGCAAGGCATAGACCTTGAGCAGAATCTCCGGGAAGGAGAAGCCGGTAACCACACCATCCGCGCCCCGTTGCAACTCCTCCAGAAAGTGCATGCCACCCAGGCCACTCAAGATCGGCAAGGCATCACCCGACAGACCCCGCACAGCGGTAATCTTCTGTCCAACGGGAGGGTCTTCGGAATTCAGAATGGACACACCCGCCTCTGCCTTCAAACGCACAGCCAAGGCCGGACTGATGCGGGCGGCGAACAGTTCCGGGAAGTCGTGAATGACCACCGGCAAACGAATAGCCTGCACAATCTGGCGGTAAAAGGACACCTGCATATCGTCATCCGCCCCCGCCAAGGGAGCGACAAAAATCGCATCGGCCCCCAGATCTTCAGCGCTGCGAGCTTGCTCCACCGCCGCTGCCGTTCCCATGGCCCGCACCCCACCCAGACCGGCACCGCACCGCGCACTGCCGCCACGACGGTTTCAATGACACGCCGACGCTCAAAGGTACTGAGCTTGTGCAGTTCACCCATCACCCCCAAAACCGCCAAGCCGTGAATACCGGCTTCCAGCTGGAAATTCACCAGACTGACCAGGCTTTGCAAATCCAGCTCACCACCCGGTTTGAAGGGAGTGGGGCAAATGGAAAAGACACCTTTATTTTTCATAGTTACGCTTAGGCTCAACGTGGAATAACAAATGGCTTTTGCATACGCGAAATCATGCGTACCAAGGGCCAGAGAAGAATGAAGTAAATCAGCGCAGCGGCCACCAGCGGTGTCTGGCTATAGGTCTCGCCCTGCACGATCTGGGCCGAACGCAGAAGCTCGGGCAAGGCCACAGCGGACGCAATTGAGGTCTGCTTGATGGCTTCCAGCGTGTTGCTGGCCAGGTCAGGAATCACATTGCGTACCCCCTGAGGCACGACCACATAGGCCATGGCCTGGCGGGCGTTCAAACCCGTGGAGCGCGCCGCCTCGTTCTGGCCCGGTGATACCGACTCCAGCCCGGCACGGAAAATCTCTGCAAAATAACCGCTGCTGTTCAGCACCAAGGCCAGCACCGTGGCGGAAAACTCATTCAGAGGCAGACCCAAAAAAGGCAAGCCGTAGTAAATGAAGATCAGCAGCACCAAGGGTGGGAAAGCACGGAAGAAATCCACGTACAGCAGGATCACGCGGTTCAGCCAGCGATACTGCTGGTAATGCAGGCAGGCAATGATCAGGCCCAGCAAGGCCGCCAGCGGCACGATGATGAGGGAGAGCTTGACCGTCAGCCACAGACCCTGCATCAGCAGCGGCCAGCTGGCGGCAATAATCTTCGGGTTCAGAAAAGTATCGATCAGTTCCATAGCGCGTCACTCCTACGACTTGATCGCATAGCGCCGTTCCAGCACCCTCGTCAGATGAACGAAGGGGAAGAAAATCAGGCAGAACAAAATGGCCCCGGCCGTAAAGGCGGTGGGGTTGGCAATGTTGGACTGGATATTGCTGGACACATTAAGCAGCTCAGGCACGGCAATCACCGAACCCAAGGTGGTGCCTTTGGTAATCCCGATAGCGCGATTGGTCAGTGGTGGAATCGCCAGGCGCACGGCTTGCGGCAGGATGATGGCAAACAGCGTCTGACTGAAACCCATGCCGGTGGAGCGGCCCGCTTCCCACTGACCCGTGGGCACCGCAGCAATGCCAGACCAGAAGATTTCTTCAGCAAAGGCAGACAGCACCAGGCTCAAGGCCAGAACGGTGGCGGGAACGGGTTCAATCACAATCCCCAGAGACGGCAAAGCGAAGAACACCAGCACAATAATGACCAGCTGCGGAATCGCACGGAACACGTCCACATACAAGGTCATCAAGATATTGACGGGACGCCAGCCGTAGCAACGCAACACGGCCAGACCCAGGCCCAGGACAGTGCCCAGAACCACGGTCATCACGGCCATTTGCAGCGTGACCCAAAAGCCCTGCATGATCTCGGGCAAATAGGGGCTGATCAGCGTCCAGTTAAAGAAGTAATAAATTATCTGATCCATGGCCGGCCTCAGTTCATGCGGCTCAGAAAATCCTGAATACGCTTGTGACGCGGCTTACACAGAATTTCATCGGGACTGCCCTGGTCCAGAATCACGCCCTGGTCCATGAACACAATGCGGTCCCCTACTTCGCGGGCAAACTGCATTTCGTGCGTAACAATCACCATGGTCATGCCCGCATCGCGGGTGCGTTTCATCACGTTCAGCACTTCACCGACCAGCTCCGGGTCCAGACCCGAGGTAGGCTCGTCAAACAGCATGACTTTGGGCTCCAGCGCCAGCGCGCGGGCAATGCCCACCCGCTGCTGCTGGCCGCCGGACAACTGGCTGGGATAGTGTTCGATACGCTGGGCCAGACCCACCTGTTCCAGATGATGGCGGGCCTGCTCTTCGGCCTGCGCCTTGGGCACTTTTTTCACCTTGCGCAGCGCCAGCATCACATTGCCTAGCGCCGTCATATGCGGGTACAGGTGTATGCCCTGAAACACCATGCCTATGTTCTGGCGCACCTGGTTCAGGTCGGTGCGCGGACAGGTCACATCACTGCCAGCCACCACAATCGTGCCGCTGGTCGGGGTTTCCAGACGGTTGATGCAGCGCAGACAGGTACTTTTGCCCGAGCCCGAGCCGCCAATCATCACGACAACTTCGCCGGTGTTGACGCTCAGGTCTATGCCTTTAAGAATTTCGGCCTGCCCAAACGATTTGCGCAAGCCCTGGATGCGGACAATTTCACTCATGGTCGCTCCTTGACCGCCTGCCAGTCGGGCAGGCGGGGACCGGCCCCTGCAGGGCCATATAGCTAGAGAAACAGCGCGAAGGCGCTTTTAAGGACGGGAGCAGTCGGGGGTGTGCTCGGTGGGCTCGTAGCCAGGGAAGTCGGGCACGCCATAGCCGGGGAAAATCACCGTCATGGCCGTACCAGCATTGGGTTCCGTACCAAACCACTTCACATGCAGCTTGGACAGGGAGCCGTCCTGCTTCATGCATTCCAGGACTTCATCCACGCGATTACGCAGGGCCGTGTCGTCCTTGCGGAAGGCAAAGGCGTAGTTAGCCTCGGTGGTCATGTCGTAGACCGGGGCCAGTGCGGGGGTCTGGGTGGCGATATAGCGTGCCAAAGGAGTCTCGGACATATTGGCAAAGGCGCGACCAATAGCTACGGCCTGCACAGCATCCGTGTTCTTGTTGAAGCGCTGGATCTTGTAGCCGTATTTTTCCTGATTGTCCTGCAACCAACGGTCCGAGAAGCTGCCGTTATTGACGGCAATGGTCTTGCCTTTCAGGTCTTCCAGCGCATTGACGGTCGCGCCCTTTTTAGCCAGAAAGCTCAGGCCACCCGCCATATACGGCTCGGCAAACAGCATTTGCTCCGCACGTTCACGTGTGGTGTTGGTGGGAGCCGCCACCATGTCGTAGCGACTGGAAAACAAGCCCGCAAAAATAGCGGAAAACGGGGTGTCGATGACCTCCGCCCCCTCGTAACCCATGCGTCGGGCCACTTCCTGGGTCAGATCATTGGAAAAGCCATCCAGCTTGCCATCGGTGCCGCGCATGAAAAACGGAACCAGGCCCACGTCTGCAGCCACCTTGAACATCTTGCCCTGATTGGGGTTGACCGCATGAGCGGGCAGGCTCAAGGCCACGCCGGCAGCCAATGTGGCCAGCATCAAGCCAGCTTTGCTGCTGACACGTCCCCAGCGGGACAGGGTGTTTTTGCGGGATACAGCCGCAGCCAACGGGGCGATTGTGTATACGCCTTGCATAAGGTCTCCTTGCCATCCATTTTCTGTTTGTAGTGCTTTAATTCTAGGATTGGCAAAACCTTGATGTCATATGCTTTTTTATTAACCCTTCATAACACAGGGTTAAGCAAATACCCGTACCCCTTATACGCGGCGCAATACGCGAACACGCACATTTCCCGACAGTCGTCCTTGATAAGGGTAAGTCCCCCCCTGGAGAGGCCGCCAAGCAAAAGCGCAGCGTGGGGGGATGGTTTATTTATGGATGAATCACTCAGGCCCAGCCTGCCCGCATGCCTCGGGAGGCTGTGGAAATCACCACTTCCATGAAGTCGTGCGCCAATTGCGACACCGGTACCACATTGGAATGCAGCATGTGCAAAGGCATGGTGGTGCGCGGATTAATGGGGCGTACCACCACATCCGGCCAGACCCGGCCTGCCACGGCCAGCTCGTCCACAATTGCAATCCCGGCTCCAGCCTGCACCATGGCACAGGCAATGTGCGTCAAACGCACTTCTACCGCCAGTTGCGGCACACCCGGACGGTTACCAAATAACTGCTGCACCATCTGGCCATAAGGTGTGTCATTGCCATAACCAATCAGGTCCAGTCCTTCCAGATCGCTGGCGTCCAGCTCCTGCTTGTCGGCCAGCGGATGGCTGGCTGGCAACACCGCCACCAGATGGTTTTCATAAATGGATTGGGCATGCAAGCTGGGATGTGTCAGCGGCACGATAGCCACACCGACCTCGGCCTGCTGGGTGACCAAAGCCTGTACCAGATCACTGGAAATCAGCGTGCGCACATACACCTTCACGTCCGGGAATGCCTGGCGAAAACGCGTCACCGCCATGGGGATCAAGGTCTGGCCCAGACTGGGGCTGACGGCAATGTGCAAGCTGCCGTGGCGCTTTTCGATCAGGTCGGTGGCCACCTCGTTTACCCGCTGCACACTGTTATGAACCTGCTCCACCTCCTGATAGAGCCGACGCGCCTCGGGCGTGGGGTACAGACGCCCCTTGATGCGCTCGAACAGCACCAGACCAATACGCGATTCGGTATAGGACAGCAGGCGGCTGATGGCCGGTTGCGACACGTTCAACAATTGCGCCGCCTTGCTGATGGAACCGGTCAGCATGATCGCGCGAAAAACCTCGATTTGACGAAGATTGAGCAGCATCCCTTAACGTAGCCTTATGTTTCGAGCACAAATAAGCATAAGACATTTTGATTTGCCTATGTTTCAATTTTTTCAAGCTGCCATCCCGGCGCGCCTTGATCGCAACGGGCTTACAGAGCGGCTTCATAACTACGACACGGAGACAAAATCATGCAAACCCTGCTTGCTCGCACCCTGGCGGTGCTGGGCTTGGGACTGGCCGCCGCTGCGCCCACCGCCCACGCCGCTGACAACGTTCATCTCATGCTGGACTTCATCCCCACCGGCGACTATGCCCCGTATTACTCGGGCATTGCCAACGGGATTTACGAGAAACACGGCATCAACCTGAAGATTACCCGTGGCACCGGTTCGGGTGACACAGTTCTGAAAGTGGCTGGCGGCGCGGCCGATATTGGCTTGGCCGATATTTCCGCCATTCTGACCTCGCGTCAGAACAGCCAGACTCCCATCAAGGCCATTGCTTCCACCTTCTCGCACTCGGCCCATTCCCTATTTGTGCGCAAAGACTCGGGTATTACCGATTTCTCCGGCCTGGAAGGCAAGAAAATTGCCGTCTCGCCCGGTAACAGCCACAAGCTTTACTTCCCCATGGTGGCACGCAAAGCCAATACCGATCCCGACAAGATTCAGTGGGTGACGGTAGACGGTTCCTCCATGGCTCCCTTGCTGATCAACGGCAAAGTGGACGCCGCTCCTTTCCTGGCCACCAACTACTACTACCAGAACAAGCAGGCCAAGCGTTTTGGCAAGGAAATCGTGGTGCTGCCCTTTAGCGATCAGGGTTTCAACATCTACGCCCTGTCCGTTTTCACTACTGACAAGACGCTGGCCGAACGCCCACAGATGGTGCAGAACTTTCTGAACGCCACCATCGAAGCCTGGGACGCCGCCCGCAAGGACCCGGACACGGCTTGCCAGGCCCACGTCAAGGCCAATCCGGAAATCGATCTGGATGACTGCATGGGCAATCTGAATGCGGTGCTGGGCTACATCTACACCGATTTCAGCGCCGAGCATGGGGTGGGCAGCCTGGAAGAAGGCCGCATGAAAACCACCTACGAGGCGGTTGCAGAAGCGCAGAGCCTGGACCCTGCCTGGGACTATCACCAAGCCTACGACACCCAGTTCATCGTCAAGGCCAACGGCACAGCCAAGCCCTAAGTTGAGTTGATTTTTGCGCGCGCACTGGCTTGGCCCAGGCGGGTCAGCGCGCGCCTAGGAGCGCATTGTGATACGCATTCAAGACGTGAACCTGATCTACGGTCGTAATACCGAGCGCGAGACTCAGGCACTGAAACAAATCAATCTGGACATTCAGGACAACGAAATCATTGCCATCGTCGGCGCGTCGGGCTGTGGGAAATCCACCCTGCTGCGCCTGATTGCAGGCTTGCTGATGCCCACAAGCGGCACTGTCAGCATTGATGATGAAATCGTTGCCCACCCTCGCCAGGACACCGGCATTGTGTTCCAGGCCCCGACCCTGGTGCCCTGGGCCAATATTCTGGACAACACCCTCTTGCCCTCCAGCATCATGGGTCGTCTGGACGATCAGGCCCGCAGCCGCGCCACGCGTCTGCTGACCACCGCCGGTCTGGGCAATTTCCTGCACCACCACCCCAAGCAATTGTCGGGCGGCATGCAACAACGCGTGGCCATTTGCCGCGCACTGGTTCACAACCCCAAAGTGGTGCTGATGGATGAGCCGTTCGGCGCCCTGGACGCGCTGACCCGCGAAACCATGACGCTGGAACTGCTGCGGCTTTGGTACGAAGACCCCAAAACCATTGTGTTTGTGACGCACTCGATTTCCGAAGCCGTCATGCTGGGTCACCGCATTGTGGTGATGTCGCCGCGCCCCGGCCAGATTACCGAAATTCTGGATGTAAACCTGCCCCGCGAACGCGACTTTTCCCTGGTGGGCACGCCGGAATTTACGCGCTGTGCCGCCGCCGTCCGTGAACTTATTTTCCAACACGAGGTGGCTTGATGAGCGAGCAAACTCAAACCCTGGCCGCCGCGCCCGTGCGCAAGCGACGATTGCGCCTGCGCGATTTCAATGAAATTACCATCCCGGCCATCACCCTGATTGCCGTGGTCATTCTGTGGGAACTGGCCAGTCGCCTGTTTGATATCCCTGAATACCTGGTGCCCGCCCCCTCGCGCATCTGGGCCGATTCCATGCAAATGAAAGAGGCCATGCTGATGCACACGCTGGTGTCCACGCGCACCATCATGCTGGGCTTTTTGCTGTCCATCGTGATCAGCTTTCCGCTGGCCGTGCTGATTACCTACTCGCGCTTTTTCGAGCAGGCCATCTACCCCTTGCTGATTCTGACTCAGTCCATTCCCAAGGTGGCCCTGGCTCCGATTCTTGTCATTATCTTTGGACCTACCGAGCTGCCACGCGTCGTCGTCACCTTTCTGGTCGCGTTTTTCCCGCTAGTCATCTCCATGACCGCTGGCCTGCTGGCTGCTCCACCCGAGTTGATCGAGCTGGTCCGCGCCTGCCGTGCCACCCGTTTGCAAGAGTTCTTCCGTATCCGCCTGCCCTTTGCCGTGCCCTTTATTTTCTCGGGCCTGAAAGTGGCTATCACCTTGTCCGTCGTTGGCGCAGTGGTCGGTGAGTTTGTGGCGGCCGACCAAGGTCTGGGCTACCTGATCACCACCTCTACGGCCTTCTTCAAGACACCGGTTGCCTTTGGCGCCATGGCGATCTTGTCCGTGCTGGGCATTGTGTTCTTCCAAGTGATTTCTGCCGCCGAACGCATCCTGTTCCCTTGGGCAATCAAGGACAATCGGAGCTGATCATGACATCAAGTTATACCGTCATCCGTGGGGGCCTGGTGCTGGCCCACGCCCAAGCCAAGGCCGAACCTCTGGACATTCTGATCAAGAATGGCGAGATCGAAGCCATGGGCCCGCCCGGCCTGCCCGCGCCGTCTGAAGCCACGGTGGTGCAAGCGGATGACCAACTGCTGCACCCCGGCCTGATCAACGCCCACACCCACGGCCACGGCACCTACGCCAAAGCCATGGGGGATCGCTGGTCACTGGAATTGTTATTGACGGCCGGCCCCTGGATCAACGGCGACCGCCATCTGGAAGACAAATACCTGAGCACTCAGCTGAACGCGGCAGAAATGCTGCTGAAAGGCTGTACCGCCAGCTACGACCTGTACTCCGAAGTCCCGGTACCCACGGCGGAAGGCATGAATGCCGTCGCCCAGGCCTATGTGGATGCTGGCATGCGGGCCACGGTAGCGCCCATGATGGCGGACCTGTCCTTTTACCAGTCTGTCCCCGGCCTGATCGAAGCCCTGCCGGAAGAGCTGCAAAAGTTCGTGGCCCAACTGGCCCCCCAGTCGTTCCGGGCTACGCTCTCGGGCCTGACGGACTTTCTGGATCAGCAGCGCAACCCCGACCGCATTCGCGTGGCCTTGGCCCCGACCATTCCCATGCTGTGCTCGGACGAGTTCCTGCAAACCTGCGGTGAAATCAGCGCGGAGCGCAATATCGGCCTGCACAGCCACGTTGGCGAGTCCTATGTGCAAGCCCTGACCGGCATGAAACGCTATGGCACCACCATTGTTCAGCATCTGGACAAGCTGGGCCTGATCTCGCCCCGTTTCACCCTGGCACACGCCATCTGGCTGGACGAGCGCGACCTGGCCATTCTGGCCGAACGCGGTGCCATGGTGGCCCACAACCCCGGCAGCAATATGCGTTTAGGTAATGGGATTGCCGATGTGAACTCCATGCTGGAACGCGGCATTACCGTGGGCCTGGGCACGGACGGCTCCAATAGTGGCGATAACCAGAATATGTACGAGGCCATGCGTCTGGCCTCCTTCTCGTCCAAGGTGCGCGGCCCGGATACAGAACGCTGGGTCACAACCGAACAAGCGCTGTACGCCGCCACCGAAGGCAGCGCCCGCTGCCTGGGCATGGGCGAGCAGTTGGGACGTCTGGAACCGGGTCGCAAGGCCGACATCGTGTTTCTGGATCTGGCCCATATCAACTGGATTCCGCATAACAACACAGTCAATCAGCTGGTGCATCTGGAAGACGGGCTGGCGCTGCGCCATGTGATGGTCGACGGCCAGTTTGCCGTGCGCGACCGACAGTTAACACAAGTGAATATGCCTCGCCTGCGCCAACAAGTGGAGCAGGCTCAGGAACGCATCACACGCAATACCTACGACAAGCGCCACATCACGGAAAAACTGGCCAAAGCCGTAGGTTCGTTCTGCCTGTGCCTGGGCCACGACCGCTATCACGTGCAGCGCTGGGCGCACTCCAAGCAAGACTTAACATGACGTTATGTTTTACAGATAAATAGGCATACGACATTCATGACTGGATTTGCTTCAATCATGGAAACGAACACGATTGCGGGCAAGCGAGATGCGCGGGCCCGAGCCATCCAAGGAGGAAGATAATGAGCGACTTTGATCTGGTAGTACGAGGAAATATTGTTGAACGCGACCGCATCATCACAGACGGCTGGGTGGCCGTGCGTGAAGGCCGAGTAGCAGCCCGCGGTGTCGGCGCGGCTCCTTCGGCCCGTGAACATGTGGATGCGCGTGGCATGTGGGTCATGCCCGGCGTGCTGGACGGTCAGGTGCACTCTGGTAGCCAGGCCAATCAGGAAGGTCTGGGTTGGGCCTCGCGTGCGGCGGCCGCCGGTGGCGTGACCACCATGGTGGAAATGCCATACGACGATCCCGAGCCCGTTGCCTCCCGCCCGCAGCTGGAAGACAAGATTGCCCGCATTGAAAGCGATTGCCACGTGGACGTGGCCTGCTACGGCACCCTGAACGACCAGCATGGTCTGGAAGCAGCCGCTGGCCTGATTGAAGGCGGCGTTTGCGGTTTCAAATTCTCTACCTTTGAAGCCAGCCCCAACCGTTTCCCGCGCGTGGAAGAAGACATTCTGATGGAAGCCTTCCGCCTGATCGCCCCCTCCGGTCTGGCTTGCGGTGTCCACAATCAGGACCAGGAACTGACGCGCAAGAACATCAAGCGCATGGTCGAAGCCGGTGATACGGGTTGGGACGCCTTCTTGCGCGCTCACACCCCTCTGATCGAAAACCTGGCCACCAGTGCCATTTATGAAATCGGTGCCCAGACCGGTGCCCGCGCCCACGCCGTGCACGTATCTCTGTCGCGCGGATTTGAAATCTGCAATATGTACCGTCAGGCAGGCCACAAGGCCTCAATTGAAACCTGCGTGCAGTACCTGATGCTGAACCACGAAGAACACACCCGCCGCTTCGGTGCCAAGACCAAGCACTACCCTCCCATTCGCCCCAAGGCGGAAATGGATCTGCTCTGGACCCACATTGCCAACGACGAATGTACCTTCGTGTCCTCCGACCACGTCAGCTGGGGCCTGGAGCGCAAGCAGTTTGACAATGTGTTCCAGAACTCCTCTGGTGGTCCTGGTCTGGAAACGCTGCTGCCTGCCTTCTGGACCGGCTGCGCCGAACACGGCATTTCCCCCACTATGGTCGTCAAGCAATTGTGCTGGGGCCCTGCCCAACACTTCCTGCTGGAACACCGCAAGGGTTCGCTGAATGTGGGCGCAGACGCCGACATCGTGATCGTCAAACCCGAAACTTACCGCTTTGACCCGTCCACCAGCCTGTCCGCCGTGACCTGGAGCTCCTTTGAGGACCGTGAATTCCAGGTACGTGTGGAAGCCACCTATGTGCGCGGCCAACTGGCCTGGGACGGCAAAACCGTGCGTAACGCGGCGGGCGACGGTCAGTTCATCCGTCCGCACAAAGCAGGCGAACTGTCATGAGTCTGGCCATGCCCTTGTTGAATCAGGAACGCCTGTGGCGCAGCACCCAGGAGCTGGCCGCGTTCACGCTGCCTGACCAGCCCTGGACACGCCGCGCCTTCTCCGATCTGTTTCTGCAATCGCGTCAGTGGTTGCTGCAACAGTTCGAGGAAGCGGGCCTGACCGTACGCATGGACGCCGCAGGCAATCTGATCGGACGCCGCGAAGGGCGCAAGCCCGGCCTGGCACCGATTACCACCGGCTCCCACTGCGACACCGTGATGTATGGCGGACGCTACGACGGCATCATCGGCGTGCTGGCCGGGCTGGAAGTGGCCCGTTGCCTGAACGAGCAGAACATCCAGCTGGACCATCCTTTTGAAGTAGTAGATTTTCTGTCTGAGGAGCCCAGCGACTATGGCGTATCCTGCGTAGGCAGTCGCGCCATGGGCGGGGTCTTGTCCGAAGCCATGCTGGCCGAACGCAATCCTCAGGGCGAAACGCTGGCGCAAGGCATTGCTCGCATCGGTGGCCGCCCCCAGGAGCTGGCCCAGGCCCGTCGTGCGCCCGGTGATACCGCCGCCTTTGTCGAGTTGCATATCGAACAAGGCCCAGTACTGGAATCGCGCAATCTGCCTATTGGCGTGGTGAGCAATATCGTGGGCATTTGCCGCCACCGCATCATCATCACAGGTCGCCCGGACCATGCAGGCACCACACCCATGGACATACGCCGTGATGCTCTGGTCGGTGCCAGCCTGATCATCAGTGAAGTGGACCGCAAGGCCCGCCTTGCGCTGGGTGGGCCAGACTATCTGGTCGCCACCATTGGCAACCTGAACCTGACACCCAACGCTTCCAATGCTGTACCCGGAAGGGTGGAGATGATGGTGGAGGTACGCAGCGACCGCCAGGAGCTGATGCAGAACTTCACCGAGGAACTGTTGGCCCAGTTGCGCCCGAAAATCGAGGCCATGGGCCTGGGTCTGGACGCCGCGCAAGTCAGCCTGGCCAAACCCACGGACTGCACGCCCGAGGTGATGAGCATCATCGAGCAGGCTGCCAGCGCTTTGGGATACCCGAGCATGGTCATGCCTAGCGGCGCCGGCCATGATGCGGTTTACATGGCACCCAGCGGCCCCATGGGCATGATCTTCATTCCCTGCCTGAATGGTCGCAGCCATTGCCCTGAAGAATCCATTACGTCCGAGCAGCTTCTGGACGGTACGCGGGTTCTGTATCAGACCGTTGTCATGTTGGACCAGAGCCTGGAGAGCTGACATGGACTGGTCCTGTGATCAGCTTGGCGAACGCGAACGCTACCGCTTGTTGGTCAACACTGTGTTGCCGCGCCCCATCGCCCTGGTCACAACCTGTGACCAGCAGGGGCGCGTGAACACGGCCCCGTTCAGTTTTTTCAATGTAATGGGCTCGGAGCCTGCCGTACTGGCACTGGGCCTGGAAAACGATGCGCACTCTGCCGATGGTCTGAAAGACACCACCCGCAATATCCTGGCCACCGGCCAGTTTGTGGTGAACCTGATCAGCGCCAAGATGGCACGCGCCATGAACATCTGCGGCATTGCTTACCCGACCGGTCAGGCCGAGCACCTGCAGGCGGGCCTGGATCTGGCCCCCAGCGTGCAAGTGCAGCCGCCCCGTATCGCCCAATGCCCAGTGCAGTTTGAATGCCGCTTGCACACCGCGCTGGACCTGGGCCCGCTACGCCATATCGTCATTGGCGAAATCCTGCATTTGCACTGCGACGACGCCATCCTGACGCCTAAAGGGCGCATTGATATAGACGCTTACGACCCAATCGGACGCATGCATGGTTCTGACTGGTATGTCGGCCTGCAAGGCCGCTTTCAGTCAGAAAAACTAAGCCACCAAAACGGGCTACCGCCCACCCAAACATAAAAACATCATGAACCGTCGCCCTCATATCTACGTTCTGAACCCCAATTCCAGCCAGATCGTAACGGATGGCCTGGACCGTGCTGTCCAGCCTCTGCGTCTGGCCGATGGCCCGGCCATCTCCTGCCTGCGCCTGCCCCAAGGCCCGGCGGGTGTACAAAGCCAGACCGATATTGACACCCTGATCCCTCACTTGCGCGCCCAGGCCCTGAGCGTCAAAGAAGACGCCGCTGCTTATGTGGTGGCCTGCTTTAGCGACCCCGGCCTGTACACCTTGCGCGAAGCAGTGGATGTGCCTGTATTGGGCATTGCCGAAACCGGCGTGCTGACTGCCTTGTCACTGGGCCAGCGTTTTGGGGTGCTGTCCATTTTGCAGGCCTCTATCCCGCGTCACCTGCGCTACTTTGGTGCAATGGGGGTGACTGATCGCCTGGCCGCCGACCTGGCTATCAATATGGGCGTGTCGGAGCTGGCTGACGAGAAAAAAGCCCTGCAACGTCTGACAGAAGTCGGCCAGCGCCTGCGCGATGAGCACGGTTCTGATGTGGTGGTGCTGGGTTGCGCTGGCATGGCCAATCAGCGCGAGGCGCTGGAACAGGCTTTGGGCATTGCCGTCGTGGAGCCCACGCAGGCCACCGTTGCGGTGGCCTTGGGCCGTTGCTTATTAGGCTGGTAAGCCTTGATGAGCACCACACTGCAAACCGACTGCCTGGCGACGGCACAACGTCTGCTCCAGGCCCGCCAAGAACACCGTCCCATCGAAGACTGGCCCGACGCGCTGCGACCTGTGTCTTTTGATCAGGCCTATCGCGTCCAGGCCGTGCAAATGAAAACCCTAGGCCCCATAGGAGGCTGGAAAGTCGGCGCGGCCAATAGCGTGGCCCCGCCCACCTGCGC
>NZ_JAHKKC010000020.1:0-74361 GCF_020496585.1 Alcaligenes sp. 13f | reverse complement strand
GTCGCCCGGAACCAAGGAGTCCAGCGTGACCATTTCCCATTCATGTTGATAAGCAGTCGGGGTCTTAAGCATGAACGTATTATGAACAAGCCTGCTGTTTTATGGGAGGGTTTGTCAGCAGTCTGAGCACCCGTTACTAACGGGTGCTTTTTTATTGTCCTTGGCAGCTTCCTGCTTTGGATACGAAGCCTTCAATTGCAAAGGCAGCGTAGCCTGGGAAGCGACTACAGACAGCTTAGAAGGACTTGCTTGGGCAGCCAGGCACCTTGCCCCAGGCATTGTTCGGACCGCAGTACTTGTTGCGAGCATCCCAGGAACAACTTGGGCGATCGAAAAAGCCTTTTTGGCTACAGGCATTCAACTCTTGCTGCAGTTGTGCCTGCCAGGCGCCGTTATTGTTGCCGGCCACTTGAATATCCTGTGGTGGCGGTGGTGGGGGCGTGCCTACATCTACCGGCTGGATAGGCTCGGAGCCGCCCAGGTTCACACGAGCAATCCCTTGCAACTCCCGGTTCTGCTCGGTCATGGCAATTTGAATGGCCTGCTCCAGCGAAATGGACGTGGTGGCCAAGGCAATAGGTGGCTTTTCTTCCGTCAGCGTAGACGTGTCAATTTCCCAAGCGATCGGTGTGGGTGCTTGTGGCACGCCCAGGCGACCATTGGGTAAAGGCTGCGGCGGTTGCGCGGTAAAGGGTTTGCCATCGGCATCGAGCGTAGGCAAGTCTGAGGGGTCAGGGGTGGTGACCGCCATGGACTTTTCAGGGCCGTGCGCGATTAGCCAGTTCCCCAGTTCCAGGCCGCCCCACACTGAAGCACCTGCGGCCAGCAGCAAGACAGCAATGATAAAACGCCAGGGCATAAGCGATGTCTCGGTTGAATCAGGGGCAATCCGGTCGGCCGGATGCGCGTAATTAAAAGAAAAGAGCCGTCATTGTAGCGAAATGTCGGCCCTGCTCTTGTGACAGAATTAGACGGCATCCCCGAAAACGTGTCCACCATGTTCACGTAATGCGTGGAATTCAATGCCTGGATTCAGCTCCTGAGCCACGCGCAACTGCGCAGGCGAGGTTGCTAAAAAGGCAATGGCCTCGACCACGTCGTAAGCAATATTGCCCGCGTTGGTCTCGATAAACTTCTTCATGTCCTTGGGGTCTTTGGCTGTTACCCAGCGAGCCATATTGAAGCGGCTGGACGACAGGCGCGCTTCCACACCGTACTCCGTTTTCAGGCGGTGGGCCACCACTTCAAACTGCAGTTGGCCAACCGCGCCCAGCAGCATCATGCCGCCTGCCATATGGGGACGGAACACCTGAATGGCGCCCTCTTCACCCAGCTGGGTCAGGCCGGTACGCAATTGCTTGGTGCGCAATGGGTCTTTGACCTCAATGGACTGGAACAGTTCGGGGGCGAAGAAAGGCAGCCCGGTAAATTGCAGGTTTTCGCCTTCGGTCAGCACATCACCCAATTGCAGGATGCCGTGGTTGGGCACACCGATAATGTCGCCAGCAAAGGCATCGTCCAGAAGTTCACGGCGTTGCGACAGGAAGGACACCACGTTATTGGGGCGGATTTCCTTGCCGGTACGCGACACTTTCAGTTTCATCCCGCGCTTGAAATGGCCGGAGCTGACGCGCACAAAGGCCACACGGTCGCGGTGGGCGGGGTCCATATTGGCTTGCACCTTGAACACCACACCACTGAACTTGGGCTCATCGGGCTGTACTTCGCGCTGCAAGGCGGCGCGTGGGCCAGGAGCAGGCGCCAGGTCAACCAGTGCGTCCAGCACTTCCTGCACACCGAAGTTATTGATGGCCGAACCAAAGAACACAGGAGTTTGCTTGCCTTGCAAGAACAGGTCCAGGTCGAATTCGGGCGCTGCAGCATTGAGCAGCTCGATTTCTTCCTGAGCCTTTGCAAAGGGCTCGCCAAAGCGTTCGGCAATCACAGGGTTGTCCAGGCCGGGGATGATTTCATCCTCGCCATGACGTTCCTGACCGGGCTTGAACACACGCATGTGATTGGCGCGCAGATTGAACACACCGCCAAAGCGACGTGCCATCCCGATAGGCCAGGAAAACGGCACCACTTCCATGCCCAGGTGCGATTCGATTTCCGACAGTACATCCAGCGGCTCTTGAACTTCGCGGTCCAGCTTGTTCACGAAAGTGATGATGGGCGTATTGCGGGCCCGGCACACTTGCAAGAGGCGAATGGTTTGCGGTTCCACACCGTTGGCCGCGTCAATCACCATCAAGGCGGCGTCCACGGCGGTCAGCACACGGTAGGTGTCTTCGGAGAAGTCCTGGTGACCGGGGGTGTCCAGCAAGTTGATGACGCAGTCGCGGTATTCCATCTGCATGACCGAGGAGGCCACCGAAATACCACGTTGCTTTTCAATTTCCATCCAGTCCGAGGAGGCGTGACGGCTGGCTTTACGAGCCTTGACGCTACCTGCAATCTGAATCGCACCCGCGAACAGCAGCAGTTTTTCTGTCAGTGTGGTCTTACCCGCGTCAGGGTGAGAAATAATGGCAAAGGTGCGGCGTTTCTTGACTTCAGAGCGTATGTCACCGGACGACATTGAAAATCCTTGTGGCAGCGCCAGTCTGGCGCGTGGAAAACAGTGAGCGAATTATCCGTAAAGCAGGGCTTGGGGGCAAGCTGATGCGTGCACAAGGCTAACGCGACACGCTGGCCAATACCGTCCCTGCCAGAATAAATAGCGAACCGAACACGCGGTTCAGCAGCCGTACATGGCTGGCCTGACGCAGCAAATGCAACATGCGAGCGGCCAGCGACGTGTAGCAACCCATGGCCACCAGATCCGTAAAGCACAGGGTCATGGCGATCAGCAGGTATTGCAGCGGCATGGGCCGGCTCAAGTCCAGAAACTGGGGCATGATGGCCAGCAGAAACACCAGACCCTTGGGGTTGGTGATATTGATCAGGCAACCACGAATCAATAAATCGCGAATGCGAAAGTCGCTGGGTTCCTGACCTGTGACCTGCACCGGCATGGCGTCGGTGCGCAATTGCTTCCAGCCCAGATAAATCAGGTAGGCTGCACCCAGCCATTTGAGCGTGGTGAACGCCAGTTCCGAGCGCGCCAGGACTTGTCCCAGCCCCAGGCTGATGATGAATATCTGGATCATGATCCCGATATTCAGGCCAATTGCCATCCAGTAGCCACGCTTGAAGCCGTATTTCAGGCCGGAGGACATGGAGGAAATTGCACCTGGGCCAGGTGAAAACGAAATAACCCAGGAAGCCGCAAAAAAGGCGAGCCAGGTGCTCAGTGCCATGGTGTGCTCGGTTCAAAGGCGGGCGCTGTGCCCGCCTTTGGCAGGCACAGCCCCTTTTCAGGGTTTAGGCTTTGGCTTGGGCAGAACTGCGGTTGCTGCGGTTCGGGCCGCGGCTGTCCTGACGGCCACCGGGGCGACCTTGGCCAGCACGGGCTGCGCCACCACCTGCACCGCCAGGAGCGGCGCTGCGACGTGGGCGGTTGTCGTTGCCAGGACGGCGTGGACGGCTCTCGCCATTGCCACCACGGCCTTCAGCGGAGCGACCTTGGCCACCACCGTTGGGGCGACGGGCGCCAGGAGCACGAGCGCCAGGGGCGCTGTTGAAGCGGCGCTCTGCGTAGGTGTCTTCCTTGGCTTCTTCAGCCAGAGCAGCGCGCGAAGGAGGCGTCCAGCCTTCCACCACGATGCGCTCGATAGGATTGCGGGTCATGCGCTCGATCTGCTTGAGCAAACGCATTTCGCTGCGATCCACCAGCGACAGGGCCACGCCTTCGCTACCGGCACGGCCAGTACGGCCAATACGGTGAACGTAGTCTTCAGGCACGTTAGGCAGTTCGAAGTTGACCACGTAAGGCAGTTGATCGATGTCCAGACCGCGAGCGGCAATGTCGGTAGCAACCAGCACCACAACCTTGCCGTTCTTGAAGCCGGCCAGCGCACGGGTACGAGCCGCTTGGCTCTTGTTGCCGTGCAGGGCTTCGGCAGCCATACCGTCCTTGGACAGTTTTTCAGCCAAGCGGTTGGCGCCGTGCTTGGTGCGGCAGAACACCAGAACTTGGTTCCAGCCGCTTTCACGGATGATGTGGCTCAGCAGGTCACGCTTGTGTGCCTGGTCAGCCAGAATCACTTGCTGGGTAATCAGTTCGTTGGTGGTGTTGCGGGCAGCAACGGCCACTTCGTCAGGGTTGTTCAGCGAACCACGGGCCAGTTCACGGATTTCGTCCGAGAAAGTCGCCGAGAACAGCAGAGTCTGACGATCAACTGGCATCAGGCTGATGATCTTGCGAATGTCGCGGATAAAGCCCATGTCCAGCATGCGGTCGGCTTCGTCCAGGACCAGGATTTCCACGCCGGTCAGGTCCACCGTGCGTTGACGCACGTGGTCCAGCAAACGGCCGGGAGTGGCTACCAGAATGTCCAGTGGCTTGCGCAGCGCATGGAACTGGGGGTTGATGTTCACGCCACCAAACATGACCATCGAGCGCAGACGGGTGTGCTGGCTGTACAAACGTACCGATTCTTCAACCTGGGCGGCCAGTTCACGGGTAGGGGCCAGGATCAGCGCACGTGGGCGGCCTGGTTTGCGGTTTTGCTGAGGGTTGTTCAGCAGACGGTGCAAGATAGGCAGGGTAAAGCCTGCGGTCTTGCCAGTGCCGGTTTGAGCGGCAGCCAACAGGTCGCCACCTTCAATGACCTTGGGGATGGCCTGGGCTTGAATAGGGGTGGGGTGGGTATAGCCTGCGTCGGTTACAGCACGCAACAGAGGTTCTGCCAGCTCAAGAGAGGCAAAAGTGATTTGAGAGTCCAAGAATTTTCCAGTGACTAGCCCAAAAGCCCTCTTTGGGGCCCTACCAATCCAGGCTAAGGTGTTTTGTTATGGCGACAATGCCACGGCAGGGGCAAGAACGCCGCCTGCTGCAAGAGGCGCAGTGATTGGTGCGCTGCGCAATCTGCCATTATAGCGTGAAATTAGTAAAAATCCTCATTGACCATCTTGTATCATTTTGAGCGGTAGCGTTAAAACAACCTGCTTCAAACGTAAACGGTCAGGCGGATTGTCTCGCCGGATTTGACAGAAATTGTTAAGCGCCGCCATAGACGTACTTGTTATGCTGCTGTACGCGGTTTACGCTTGGCGTGCACGCACCGCCGGGCTCGGTTTGGCATGTGCCCGAGCGAATGGGTCCAAACCCGTTTTTGTTGTTTATCTGCTTATTTTTGCAGGAAAAAATCATGACATCATGGATACGATGGGTCTTTATCAGCAGCGTGGCGGTTTTGCTGTCTGGTTGTGGGTATAACGAGATCCAGCGCCTGGACGAGCAGGTCAAGGCCGCTTGGTCGCAAACCTTGAATCAATACGAGCGCCGCGCTGAACTGGTGCCCAAGCTGGTCAGCTCGGTCAATGCCTATATGGTTAACGAACGCGCCGTGCTCACGCAGGTAACCGAGGCGCGCGCCAAGGTCGGCACCATTCAGATGAAAGTGGATGATCTGGACAACCCCGAAGTGATGGCACGCTTTCAGGAAGCCCAGAACCAGTTGTCCTCGGCGCTGTCACGCCTGATCGCCGTGTCGGAAAACTACCCGCAACTGAAAAGCGACGGCCTGTTCCGCGACTTGATGACGCAGCTGGAAGGTACGGAAAACCGGATCGCCACCGAGCGCGGCCGTTATGTGCAGACTGTGCAGGAATACAACCTGTTCATCCGTCAGTTCCCTACCCTGATTACCGCCAAACTGTTTGGCTACAAGGTCAAGGAAAACTACGGCGTGGATCGTCAAAGCGAAATCACGCGTGACCCCGAGGTCAAGTTTGATATCCCTGCGACTCCCGCTCCTGCCGGGTCTTGATTAATTCTGGAGGTGGCACCATGAACGTGCACGATCTTGCACTGACTGCTGGGCCTGGGTCTGCACGTTCTGGCAGGCTGGCGTGGGCCTGTGGCTTGTTGATGGCACTGCTGTTTTTGTGCTGGCCCTGGGCACAAGCGCAGGCCAAACCTGAACCTGTTCCCGCTATTGCGGGGTGGGTGACGGATACCACGGGTACGCTTAGCCCGGATCAGAAAGACGCCCTGAACCAGCAGCTCAAAGCCGTGGAGCAGGAAAAGGGCGCACAAGTCGTGATCCTGATGGTGCCCACCACGGGCGAAGAAACCATCGAACAGTACGCCCTGCGTGTTTTTGATCAGTGGGAAATTGGCCGCAAGAAAGTGGACGATGGCATCTTGCTGCTGGTGGCCAAGGATGATCGCCGCATGCGTATTCAGACCGGCTATGGCCTGGAAGGCGCGGTGACGGACTTGCAGGCGGGCCGCATCATCCGCGAACAGATGACGCCTCGCTTTATCGAAGGCAATTTCTACGCCGGTATCCAGGCCGCGGCCGATAGTCTGGTGGGTCTGGTCAACGGCGAAGAGCTTCCCCCTCCTCCTAAAAATGCACCTGTCACCTCATCGGGTGAAGAAGGCGTGTTCTGGGAGCCTTTGCTGGCTGTAGGCGCAATTGTATTTTTTGCTTCGCCGTTGTTTGCTGCCTTTGCCGCCGGGGTGTTCACGCTGGTGGTATCGGGCAGCATTGGCTTGGCCCTGTTGGCCGCTGTTGTCGGTGCAGGATTGAGCATGATTGGTCGACTCTTCGGGGCAGGTGGCAAGTCCAGCTCCGGGCGCGCCTCACGCCGTGGTGGCGTCATTGGTGGCCTGGGCGGTTATTCCTCCGGCGGGTTTGGCGGGAATGGCGGCAGCAGCGGCGGTGGCTTCGGCGGTTTTGGCGGAGGCAGCGGCGGTGGCGGCGGCGGTAGCGGAGGCGGTGGCGCTTCCGGTAGTTGGTAAGGCCACAGGAGAGCGATATGAATGTGAATTGGAAAGAACTCTCGGGCTGGGCATCGGTACACGGGCAATGGCTGCGCCGTCGATATTTCAATGCCGAAATGCTGGGCCATCTGGCCGAGCAGATTCGCAAGGGTGAAGAAAATCATAGTGGCGAGCTGGTCGTGGCGATTGAAGCGGTTTTGCCCGCTCATGAGGCCGACAGCGCCCAGCGTGCGCTGGAGGTTTTCGGCCGTTTGCGCGTCTGGGATACGCCCTTGAACTCTGGCGTTCTGCTGTACCTGGCCCTGGGCCAGCGCCGTATCCATATCATTGCGGATCGGGGCATCAAGGCCGATCCGGCGCAATGGGCACAGATCTGTCAGCAACTGGAAAAAGACCTGGCCGCGCGCGAGTACCTGTCTGGCCTGCTGGCGGCTGTCAGTGCGATTGAAGCGGTCTTGCAGCAAGGAGCGCCATCCCAGGCGCCAGGCGCAACGCCGGCAAATGCCTTGCCTGACGAACCGGTATTGCTTTAAGAGATGGCCAGTGCCATGAAACCGTCTGAATCCGTCGGCTCCTGGCAGCAGCAAACTCTGGTGGAAGCCATACGTTTGCGCGAAACCCTGTGGGGGCCTGTTGAAGATCTGTCTGAATCGCGCCGCGCGCGGGCTGCGGGCGGGTCATTTGCACAACGCGTATCGGCCCGGGCCTTGGCGTTGGCACGGCGCGACGGGCTGGAACAAGCCTGGACGCGTTGGTGGCGTATTGCCCGCCTGCTGCTGATCGCCATGGCCGTGCTGGCCTTGCTGGCCGGTGCCGGGACCGCCGCTGGTGCGCTGGGCGATGGCAGTCGAGCCGTGAATGTAGTGACGGCTTTGGGTGCTTTACTGGGTCTGCACGCCCTGACCTTTATTTTCTGGCTGTTCAGCCTGGCCTGGTCGGGCAAAGGTGCAGGCACAGGCAGTTGGGCGGGGGATGCCTGGTGGTGGCTAAGTCGCCGCTTCGTCAAAGGCGATGCCAGTCTGGTTCCCCAGGCGTTTGCCGCCGTGCTGGCGCGCCGGGGCAGTCAATCCTGGCTGGCCGGTCTGATCAGCCATAGCTTGTGGGTGCTGGCCTTCTTGTCGGCCCTGAGCACCCTGCTGTTACTGCTGGCTTCACGCCGCTATCACTTCAATTGGGAAACCACGCTTTTGACGCCAGATACCTTTGTCTGGCTGGTTGAAGGCCTGGGCGCCCTGCCGTCCTTATTGGGCTTTGCCCTGCCCGATACCCTGACCATACGCAGCAGCGATGGCCTGCAAGTGTTGGACGCCCAGGCTCAGGCCTTGTGGTCCAGCTGGTTATTGGGCGCGGTGGTGACCTACGGTTTGCTGCCGCGTGTGCTGGCTTTGGCCTGGAGCCTGTGGCAATGGCGTAAACATACCGCTCGTTTAAGTCTGGATGACAGCCTGCCTGGCTTGGCAGAGCTGCGTCCGCGTTTGATGCCCGTTAGCGAACCGACAGGTGTGGATGAGTTGGCGTCGCCCGACAGAGTGGCTCGTATTCAAAGCCAGCCCAGCACGCCTTTGGTAGCCAATGCGCTGTGCGTGGTGGGGCTGGAGTTGCCGCCAGAACAGAGCTGGCCCCCTGCTTTCATGCAGGCGCAGATGCAGGATCTGGGCCGGGTGGACTCCCGGGCCGAGCGGCTGGATATTCTGGGACGCTTGCAGTCCGCAAGCCCCCGTCATTTGCTGATGGTGTGTGATGCCGCCCAGACGCCGGATCGCGGTGTGGTGGCAACGCTGGTTGAATGGGCACAATTGGCCCAGCAGTCCGATGTGTTGTTGCTGGACGAAGCCTTGGCCGACCCGGACCAGACACGCCGTCGCAGCTGGCATGAGCGCTTGGTGGCGGCAGGTTTTGCGCCAGGGCAGATTCACGATCAATGGCCTGATGACTTGTCTTTGAAGGAGCCATCATGAGTGCGGCGGCTTTGACCTTGGCGGTGGTGGGTCACACCAATACGGGCAAGACCTCTTTGCTGCGTACCCTGACGCGGGATACGGAGTTTGGGCAGGTCAGCAATAGTCCCGGCACCACACGGCATGTGGAAGGAGCCCGGCTGACGGTGGACGGCGAGGCCCTGGTGGAGCTGTTCGACACCCCCGGCCTGGAAGACAGCATGGCCTTGCTGGACTTCATGGATCAGCTAAGCCAGCCCGGTGAACGTATTGATGGGCCAGAGCGGATACGTCGTTTTCTGGAATCCCCGGCGGCACAGGGCCGGTTCGAGCAGGAAGCCCGTGTGCTGCGCAAGCTGCAATCCTGCGATGCGGGCCTGTATGTGGTGGATGCGCGCGATCCGGTCTTGAGCAAGCATAAGGACGAGCTGACCTTGCTGGCCTATAGCGGGCGACCTTTGCTGCCTGTGCTCAATTTCGTGCGTAGCCCACAGGCGCGGGTGCAGGAGTGGCGCAGTGCTCTGGCACGCTTGGGGCTGCATGCCTTGGCGGAGTTCGATACCGTGGCACCGGCTTTGGATGGCGAGGCGTTGTTGTACGACAAGCTTGCCGTGCTGCTGGAGACGCAGGCCGGAGTGTTGCAGCAGTTGAAAGTGGATTTGACGCAGCAGGCGGTATGGCGGCGTCGTGACGCCTTACGTCTATTGGCCGAGCTGCTCGTGGATGTGGCGGCCTGGCGGGTCAGTACACCCTCGGACAAGGAGTCCATGGAACTGGCCGCGCAGCAATTAAAGGAGCCGGTCTTGGCGCGCGAGGCCAAGAGTGTGCAGGCTTTGCTCAAGCGCTACAGCTTTGGCCGTCAGGATGTGGTGGCGGATTTGTTGCATTTTGACGGTGGTCGTTGGGGCATGGACTTGTTTGACCCCCAGGCCTTGAAGGAGTTTGGCGTGCAGTTGGGCAAGGGCGTGGCGGCCGGTGCCATGGCCGGCGCGACGCTGGATGTGATGACGGGCGGTCTGAGCCTGGGAACCGGGACTGTTCTGGGCGCCTTGGCAGGTGGTTTGTGGCAAGGCGCGGACAAGTGGGGCCAGCGTCTGATGGGCAAGTTGCGGGGCGAGACTGAGCTTAGCGTGGATGATGCCGTCTTGCGCTTGCTGGCCGTGCGGCAGCTAAGCTTGATTGCGGCTTTGGAGCGGCGCGGTCATGCCGCACAGACGCCGATTCGCCTGGGCGAGATTGATGCGGAGAATTTCGATCAGGCCTTGCAGCGGGAATTGAATGTCTGGCGGGCGCAAGGCCTGCCGGAGGAACTGGCGCAGGCAGGGATTCATCCGACCTGGTCTACTTTGCGCTCAGACTATGCGCCGGATTCGCGGCGTGAGGCGTGTGTGCAGAGTTTGGCGCAACGTTTGCTGGGGGCGCGTAACGCGCCTGGCGAGAATACTGTCGGGCAGCCGCAGGGATAGCCAGTCCCGGCTTATTTCTTTTCTTCTTTCATTAAGTGCGCATAACAAACCGGTGAGCTGGGCTCATTGCCGTCGTGCAGGCGGTCCTCTTCGATCAAAGCCTGGATCACAGCCTGTTTGAGCACCGTCAGGTACGAGGTTTGCGGGTCGTGGGTGGCGGTCAGCAATTGCAGTGCGCCTTTGCGAGCCAGCTTCATCAGGGGGAACAAGGCGTCGGGGTCGTGCTTCAGCTGTTCTTGATAGCGGTGCTGGAATTGCTCGGGGGAGATGTCACCGTTATGAAAAGCTTTGCGCAACTCGGTTGCCGGGCTGGCGTCGTGCAGCCACTGGATGTCGCCCAGTTCATCTTTGCTCAGGCCGCGTGGCCAAAGGCGGTCTGTGAGTACACGGGCCGTTTTGCCGGCAGGCTCATGGATGGCGTCGTATATACGACTTAAGGTGATCGTGTAGGGCATGACGGGCAGGCTGCGGTATGGCAGCCTTCCAGTAGTGTGTGGCCGAGGGGATGCTGCGGATTGCCAATCACATTAGCTGCAAGGCTGCTGTTTTGTATTTATACGGCGTTTTACGCTTTTTTGCTGACCAGGCCGTAGACAAAGAGAACGATGATGGCACCCACGATGGAGCCAATCCAGCCTGCGCCTTCACCGGGCACGTACCAACCCATGGCTTGTCCCAGATAGCCTGCGACAAAGGCACCCACAATACCCAGGATGGTGGTCATTATCCATCCCATTTTTTGATCGCCAGGCATGATGGCTCGTGCCAGCAAACCGACGATAAAGCCCACAATAATCATGGAGATAATACCCATCGTGCTACTCCTGTTCTGTGTTTGCCGGTCTGGGATTCGGACCGCTCTGCCTATCTTAGGTATGGAGTTTTTAGGCGTCTATCGTTTTGCGTTTTTGAAACAGTTAAAAACGTCAGGTTTTGTAAATGGATGGCCTTGTAATTCGCTTTTCTATGTCGTGTGATAGATCCCGGTTCCTGGGCTCGGTCTAGCCCAGCAAGGCGGGTGTGCGTTTTTGCACCCACTGCGTGGCCTGCTCATACGCGTAGGACAGTTGCAGCACCGCCATATCGGCCTGGACAGGACCCATGATCTGCAAGCCCATGGGCAGCCCGGCCGCATTAAAGCCTGCAGGCACGTTCATGACGGGCAGGCCTGCCAGGGAGCCGCCAATTACGATTTCCATCCAGCGGTGGTAGGTGTCCATTTTGCGTCCGGCGATTTCGCCAGGCCAGTGGGTGGTGCCCGCAAAGGGGAAAACCTGGGCGGTGGGCAATACCAGATAGTCGTAGGTCTGGAACAGCTTGCGCAGGGCTTCGTACCATTTGCTGCGATTGATGGAGGCCTGGTAGACCTGGGCGCCGCTCAGGTTCAGCCCGCCGGCCACTTCCCAGATGGCTTCGGGCTTCATCTTTTCGCGTAGCTCGGGTTTGGCGTACAGGCCCTGTGCGCTTCCGGCGACGGTGAAGTGGCGCAGTGTCAGCCAGGTTTGCCACAGCTGTTCCATGGAATAGTCGGGCTGGGCCGCTTCGACGGTGCAGCCTATGGCCTCAAAGCTCTTCAAGGCGCTTTGGCACAGGTCCATGATGCCGGCTTCCATAGGCAGGTAACCGTTGTAGTCGCCCAGCCAGCCGATGCGGGTCCCCTTGAAGTCGCGTTGCAGTCTGCCGGCGAATTGTTGTGGGTCTTGGCTGATGCTAAGCGGGCTGCGGGCATCGAACCCGGCCTGGGTGGACAGCAGCATGGCCAGGTCGGACACGGTACGGCCCATGGGGCCTTCGTAGCCCATCTGCTGAAAGAACACTTCAGAGGTCGGGCCATAGGGCACGCGGCCTTGGGAGGGGCGAAAGCCGTAGACGTTGTTGAAGGCACCGGGGTTGCGCAGGGAGCCCATCATGTCGCTACCGTCAGCCACGGGCAGCATGCGGGTCGCCAGGGCGACGGCGGCCCCGCCGCTGCTGCCGCCAGCACACAGATCGGGCTGGTAAGCGTTGCCGGTAGTGCCAAAAACGGCGTTGTAGGTGTGCGATCCCAGGCCAAATTCCGGGGTATTGGTTTTACCGATCAGAATGGCGCCAGATTGCCGTACCCGCTCCACAACAATGGCGTCTTGTTTGGGCAGATAGTCCTTGAAAATCGGTGAGCCGCTAGTGGTGACGATATCGACCGTTGCCGCCAGATCTTTGGGGGCTTGAGGCATACCGTGCATCCAGCCCATGTACTGGCCCGCCTTCAGTTGCTGATCGCGTTTGTCTGCCTGGGCCAGCAATCCGCTGCGCTCTTGCAGGGAGACGATGGCGTTGACCTTGGGGTTCACACGGTCGATATGGTCCAGATAGGCCACCATCACTTCGTGGCAGGAGACCTGGCGTTGGGCAATCCAGCCCGACAGAGTCAGCGCATCAGCCATGATGATGTCCTGGGCCGTGCCCGGACCGGGGGCCGTTTTTGCGAAGGCCTGGCGTCCCAGGGAAGGGGCCATGCCCGCCAGCGATAGCAGTCCGGTGGTTTTCAAAAAGCGGCGGCGCGCGTCCAGGGGTGCCGAGGTATCGGTCATGTTTGTCTCCCGTTTTTTTGTCAGGCCATCCAAGTGGCTAGGCCATTCTATGCAGGTACAATGCGCGGCTCAAACGCCAAAAAATCATCAAGTTGATGCGGTCTGTGCATAAGCCAGTTCAAGCGTCAGCAAGGGGACAAGCATGGACTTTCGCAAGCTGCGGCACTTTGTGGCCGTTTGCGAACACGGTACCTTTCATCGGGCCGCGCAAGCCGTCCATTTAAGCCAGTCCGCCTTGAGCCGGAGCATCCAGGCTCTGGAGCAGGAACTGGGCGTGCCGCTGTTCGATCGCAGCAGTCAGCGCATTTTTTTGACGCCTTATGGTCGGGTTCTGCTGGAGCGTGCCCACCGGGTGTTGCAGGAAGGCCGCGCCTTGCAGCGCGAGCTGGCCCTGCTTCAGGGCGAAGACGCAGGCAGCCTGCGCTTAGGGTTAAGCTCTACACCCGCAGCGGTCTTGCTGCATCCGTGCATGGTGGCGCTGCTGGACGAATATCCGCGCTTGCGCGTGGATGCCGTGATTGGCCGCACGCTGGAACTGATCCAGGGCCTGCGCCGCGAACGCTACGATATGGTGGTGCTGGACGTCAGCGCGGTAACTGACGTGCGTGGTCTGGATATTGAGTATCTGCCCGCCATGCAAGGCGATATGCTGGTTCGCCAGGGACACCCGCTCTTGCAGCAGGAGTCGCTGGATTTTGCGGCGATCTGCCAGTATCCCGTGGCCTGCTCCGTGATCAGTGATGATTTGACCGACCGCCTGATTGCCGAGTTTGGTGCGCAGGGTCATCCCGACAGCTTTGTACGCTTTTGTTGTGATAGCTTCAGCATTCAGCGCGACGTGGTGCTGGACAGCGATATGGTCTTGATGAGTGTGCTGGCGGCAGTACGGCGCGATATTGAGGTCGGTGATCTGGTGCCGCTTGGCCTGTTTTCTTCGTCCTTGTCCGGGCACTATGCCCTGGTGCGCTTGTCGGGCCGCACGCAATTGCCGGCCCTGGATATTGTTTACGATCTGGCGCGTCGCCTGTGCAGGGCCTAGGCTGCACGCTACGCTTTCTGAACTGCCTTGTTTGAGGGTTTGCCGATGACGATTCCCTTGCCCATTCTGGACTTGCAACAGTCAGGTGCCGAACACTCTTTTCGTGCGTTCATCGGCTGGTGGCCAGACGCACAAACCCGCGCTTGGCTGGCGGAGCAGGCGCAGCACGCACAGGCGATGTATGGCGGTCGGCTGATGCAGCCTGATCACTTTCACTTAACACTGGCGTTTCTGGATGGCAGCCGCGTGTCTGATTTGCGGACCTTGGCGACACAGATGGCGCAATGGGCAGTGCCGCCGATCACGCTGGACCTGACGATACGGGATGTGTTCGAGAAGCCTCAGGTGGTGTGGGCCGGGCCGGACGAGTCGCAAACTCAAGCACTGGCGGCCTTGCAGCAGTGGCATGATGAGATTTGGGCCAAGCTGACTGCCCTGGGCTGGACGCAGCCACCGCGTCGTTTTCGCCCTCATGTGTCCTTGCTGCGCCATGCACGGATCACTGCCGATCAACCACATTGCCATCCTTTGCCTAGGCAGCCGTTTGTAGGTGATGGCGTGGGCCTGATCGTTTCCGTCCCCGGTGAGCAGCGTAGCCAATATCATCTGGCCGCCATGATGAAGCCTGAAAGGACAGGTGCATGAATATCCGTTTTTTAGAGACCTTTATCTGGATTGCCCGTCTGGGCAGTTTCCGTGCGGCAGCGAACAAACAGCATCTGACGCAGGCTGCTGTTTCAGGACGGATTGCCGCCTTGGAAAGCGAGTTTCAGAAAACCCTGTTTGAGCGCGGCCACCGCGACCTGCGCCTGACGCCGGCAGGCCGCAAACTGATGCAGTATGCCGAGCAGATGCTGGGCATGGAGCATGATTTGCGCGAAGCCCTGGCAGGCTCCAGCCGCTTGAGTGGCCGGGTGCGACTGGGCGTGGTCGAGTCCATTGTGCATACCTGGTTCAAGGAGCTGATTCGTCAGCTGCATGCGCTTTACCCCGAACTGGAAATTGAACTGACTGCCGAGTCCACCTTGCGCCTTCACGACCTGCTCAAGCGCGGCACCATTGATGTCGCCTTGCAGACCGACCCCATCATGGGAGATGGCATACGCAACCTGCCTATGGGCTCCATGCGCATGGGCTGGGTGTGCATGGCTGATGAATCCATGCCGGTACGGAGTGGCTTGCAGGAGCTGGTGCAGCGCTGGCCTTTGGTGACCTTCCCGCGCGGCTCCCAGCCGCATCTGGCGCTGGTGCAGCTGCTTGAACCCTTGCCTGTCGATCAGGCCCGGATTCACTACGTTTCTTCAATTGCCGCCAGCACGCAATTGCTCGAAGCTCAACCTTGCATTGCGACTTTGCCCCTGGCGGCAGTCAGCCGTCAGCTGGACAGCGGCCTGTACCAGGAAATTGTGTGTGAGCATGCCTTGCCCGACTTGCGCCTGGTCGCCAGTTGGCGGCCCGATCCTTTAACGCAGACCGCCCAGGCGGTGATTGGAGTGGCTTTGGAGCGTATGCACCATTTTGCGGCCGAGCATCCTGGGCTGGCTTTACCCCCGCCAGACACGCGTGTCTTCGCGATTTAGCGTTTGAGGGTTTTCCCCTTGCCTGCGCATGTGTACTGAGCGTGGGCTTGCTTGATAATCTATATACCGCGCCACTCGCTTGAACTGATCGCTTTTTCCTATTGCTCCAGGCTGAAATAAACCGTTTGGAATCCGCCCAGAAGCCGTTGGACACTCCCATAAAGAGTGTGCAATGACTTTGATTCAGGAGGCTTTCGTGTCTGCTACTTTTCGTACTGATCGTGATGCGCCGGGGGAGCTGTTCATTTGGACGGATATCGCCCCTGAGCATGAGCAGGATTTCAATCAATGGTATGAGCGCGAGCATATGGCTGAACGTGCCGCCATACCCGGCTTTCAATGGTCGCGCCGTTATGTGCGCCAAGGTGCCGGGCGCAAGTACCTGGCCTTGTACCGTACCGAGTCCCTGCGCGTCTTTGGCACCGCAGAATATAAAAAGGCTTTTGAGCAGCAAACGGACTGGTCCAATACCAATTTTGCCCGCATGAGCAATACCCAGCGCCGCGTGATGGCGGTGTCTTTGCTGGGCGGTGCCGGTACGGGTGCCGTGGTCTTGCTGGTGCGTCTGCCTGAGCTGGCCCAACGGGAAGCCCTGGCGCGTCAATGCGCCGCCTACCTGGAACAGACCGATGGCCTGCTGGCCTTGCGCGTGCTGACTCCCGATCCCGAGTTGTCGACCCCTTTACCGTCCGAGGATGTGCAACAACGCAGCCTGGACCCCTACCTGGTGGCTGATCTGACCACCTTGAATGCTGCTCGTACCCTGGCTGCCCGCTTGCAGCAGGATCTGGGAGTGGCGACCAACGATGTATCCGAGTTTTCTTTGCTGTGGGATCTGCAGTCACGGGATCTGAATGCGGGCCGCTCATAAGGCGGCCATCACCTCAATTCTTGGGAGAAGCAACATCATGATCAAAAAACTACTTTCCATGGCTTGCGTTCTGGCTCTGGCTGGCACCGCGCAGGCGGCGACCAACTGGAACATGAGCACGGAGCAGCCTGATAACAACTTCCTGACGCAAAACGCGCGTGAGTTTGCGGCGGACATCAAGGCGGCCACCAACGGGGAACTGAATATCAACGTGCAATCGAACTCCGTGCTGCTCAAGCGCCCCGAGGTCAAGCGTGGTGTACAGCAAGGTGTGGTGCAGGCTGGTGAAATGCTGGTGGCGGCCATTGGCAACGAAGATCCTTTGTTCGAGGTCGATAGTGTGCCGTTCCTGGCCTCCTCCTTCGATCAGTCGGAAAAACTGTGGAAAGCTACTCGCCCCTTCCTGGCCGAGCGTTTGGACAAGCAGGGTATTGTGCTGGTCTATGGCTCGCCCTGGCCACCGCAAGGCATCTACACCAAAAAGCCGGTGGAACAGTTGTCTGATCTGGCCGGAGTCCGTTTCCGTGCCTACAGCCCAGCTACCAGCCGTTTGGTGTCCTTGATGGGGGCCGTGCCCACCACCGTGCAAACACCCGAAGTGCCGCAAGCTTTTTCCACCGGCATTATTGATGCCATGCTGACCTCGCCCGCCACGGGTGTGGATTCGCAGGCCTGGGACTATGTGAAGTACTACTACGACGCCCAGGTATTCATTCCACAAAGCTTTGTGATCATCAACAAACGTGCTTTCCAGCGACTGCCGGAGAACGTCCAGAAAGCGGTTCTGGAGGCGGGTGAACGTGCTGAACAACGTGGCTGGGCCATGTCGCGCGAGCAGACTTCCAAATTGACCCAGACCATGGCTGACAAGGGCATGGTCGTCGGCCAGTTAAGCGAGAAGCTGGCTGGCGAGCTTCATGCCATTGGCCAGACCATGACCGAAGAGTGGCTGAAAAAGGCCGGTGCCGACGGCCAGAAGCTGCTTGATACCTACCGTCAGCCCTAAACAAGGAGTGCGTCCATGATTGTGCTGGAGCGTATGGCCAGAGTATGCGGCGCACTGGCCGCACTCTTTCTATGTTTGATCGGGGTGGTGGTGACAGCGCAGATTGTGGCGCGCCTGTTTTCCATGCAAATCCCCGCTTCGGATGACTTTGCGGGCTGGTTTATGGCAGCGTCGATTTTTCTGGCGCTGCCCTACGCCATGTTGCATGGCGACCATATCCGTGTGTCCTTGTTGCTGCAGGTGATCCCGGAGCGTTTGCGACGTCCTTACGAGTTGTTGGCCACGCTGATCGGGGTTGTGCTGGCCGCCTGGTGTACCTGGGAAACTGCCCATTTTGTGTATGAGTCTTTCATTTACAAGGAAGTAGCGCAGGGCATGGTGGCGGTGCCGCTGTGGATTCCCCAGATCGGGATGCCCATTGGCTTGGGCTTGCTGACCTTGATGTTGTTGCGGCGTTTGCTGCGTGTGGTTCAGGGTCAAGAATTGGAGGCGACTGAACATGGCTGATTTATCTCAGGCAATTGTGCTGTTTGTTGTTCTGCTTGCCTTGCTGGCCAGTGGCGTGTGGGTGGCGCTGGTTCTGATCGCTTGCGGTATCTTGTCTATTTTTCTGTATGCCGACGCGCCTGCAGGCATTATTTTTGCGACCAAAGCCTGGGACTCCTCGGCCAGTTGGGCCTTGACGGCTTTGCCCCTGTTTATCTGGATGGGGGAGATTCTGTATCGAACGCGGCTGGCCGAAGACATGTTCAGCGGCCTGGGGCCGTGGGTGCAGCGTTTGCCGGGTCGTCTGGTACACGTCAATACCTTGGGTTGCGGCATTTTTGCCGCAGTCAGCGGTTCGTCGGCGGCCACGGCAGCCACAATTGGCCGTATTTCGCTGCCCGAACTGAAGGCGCGTGGTTATGACGACAGCATCAGTATTGGTTCTTTGGCGGGTGCCGGCACCTTGGGCCTGCTGATCCCACCTTCCATTGTGATGATTGTGTATGCGGTCGCCGCACAGGTATCCATCATCCGCTTGTTCGTGGCAGGTGTGCTGCCCGGCATTTTGTTGATGTGCCTGTTCTCGGCCTATATCGCTTTCTGGTCCATTCGCCATCCGGATCGTGTGCCTCCGGCAACCGAGCAATTAAGCCTGGGTGAGAAGGTCCGACGCCTGCGTTTGCTGCTGCCTGTGGTCTTGTTGATCGTGGCGGTGATCGGGTCGATTTACGGGGGCATCGCCACAGCCACTGAAGCTGCTGTGCTGGGAGTGGTAGGCTCCCTGCTTATTGCGGGTGTGGGTGGTTCACTGAACTGGAAAACCTTTACCGCCAGCTTGTTGGGCGCGGCACGCACCTCGTGCATGATCTCCTTCATTCTGATCGGTGCCGCTTATTTGACCAGTGCCATGAGCTTTACCGGCCTGCCGGCGAATCTGGCAGCCTGGATCGGCTCCTTGGGCCTGAGTCAGTACGCGCTGATTGCAGTGCTGACGGTGTTCTTCATCATTCTGGGTGCATTCCTGGACGGTATCTCGATTGTGGTACTGACTACCTCGGTCTTGTTGCCAGCAGTGATCGCTGCGGGTATTGATCCAATCTGGTTCGGTGTCTACCTGATTTTGACAGTGGAAATGGCTCAGATCACTCCGCCTATTGGTTTTAACTTGTTCGTGATTCAGGGCATTACCGGGCGCAACCTGTTTGAACTGATGCGCATGGCGTTCCCGTTTTTCCTGTTGCTGGTTCTGGCGACAGCCCTGGTGACGATATTCCCGCAAATCGTCATGGTCTTGCCTAACGCCATGTAAGGGGGGCTGGAGATGGCAATTGCCTATGTAAGCTTGGGCTCGCAGCGCTACAAGGTGGAGCGCGCCTGGACACAGGCCGACATCAGCAGTATCACCAGTGTGGCGGTGCTGACTGATGGGCGTATCGCCGCCTTGTTGCGTCGCCCGGCCTGCGTGCTGGTGCTGGCACCGGATGGGCAGGTGTCAGCGCGCTGGTCCCTGGAGGATGTCTTGTGCCCGCACCATATCAGCGCCCGCCCGCAAGGCGGGGTGCTGGTCACGGACCTGGACGGACATCAGGTGCTGGCGCTGGACGCTCAAGGCCATGAGCAATGGCGTCTGGGCAAGCCTGAACAGCCACGCTGGCAAGAGCCGTTCAACCATCCTACCCATGCGGTCGAGTGTGGTGATGGCGGCTTGTGGGTTAGCGATGGCTACGGCAATACCGTGGTTCATCGCTTTGATCCGCAACGCCAATGGCTGGCTGCATTGGGGGCGCCGGGTTCCGGTCCCTTGCAGTTCAGCACGCCGCATATGCTGGCCTGTGCCGCCGACGGTTCGGTCTGGGTGGCGGACCGGGAAAACAATCGTGTGCAGCATCTGGATGCGCAAGGCCGTTATCTGGGCGAGCTGCGCCCCATGCACAAACCCATGGCCGTGGCCGTGCAAACAGATGGTTCGGTGCTGGTTAGCGACCAAACAGCCAGCCTGTCTTTATTCGACCCGGATTCAGGCACCCTGGTAGGCCGTTGCCGGGTGCAAGGTGTGTACGGACACGGCCTGTCCGCCGGTTTGGACGGACGCATTTATATAGCGGAAATGTTGCCGGATTGTTTGACCTGCTTACAGCCTGCTTAATTGTCCATAAAGCATGAAAAAGTAGTCGGCGCTATGGAAGCTCTCAGAGCAAATCCATTAGACTATGCGCATGAATACGTCCGTGCCTCTGTATGTTCGTACAGATTCCTCCGGCCAGCTGCAATTGCTAGGTGATTGGTCCTTGCGTCACTACGAAGCGCTGCAAAGCAGTTTGCGCTCGCTCAGTGACAAGCAGGGCCGTTGGTCTTTGGATTTCAGCGAACTGAAGTCCCTGGACACCACGGGTGCGCAAGTCCTGTGCGAATGGCTGGGTGCCGAGCGTGTGCAGGCCGCGCTGGACAGTGCGCAAGGCTTGTCCAAAGAGCGCCATCAACTATTGCAGACTGTTGCCAAGGCGATGAGCCGCATGGACCATGAGCAGTTGGTCCCGGCGCGCTGGGGCATTACGGATTTGTTCGAGCGCGTGGGCCTGTCCATGGTCCACATCTCGCGCAATGTGCGTGAGCTGCTGGGCTTTATCGGCCTGACGCTGGAAACCCTGATTCTGAATATGCTGCGGCCCAGCCAGTGGCGCGTCACCTCGATTGTGGCGCAGCTGGAAGAAACGGCCTTTAACGCCGTGCCTATCGTGGCTTTGCTGACTTTCCTGGTGGGCGCGGTGATCGCGTTTCTGGGGGCGACGGTGCTGGCGGACTTTGGTGCCACCATCTACACCGTGAACCTGGTCGGCTTTTCCTTTTTGCGTGAATTTGCGGTGCTCTTGACCGCCATCCTGATGGCAGGCCGCACCGCCAGTGCCTTTACCGCGCAGATCGGCTCCATGAAAGCGAACGAGGAAATCGATGCTTTGCGCGCCCAGGGCTTGAATCCCATGCTGATTCTGGTCATTCCGCGTGTATTGGCGATGCTGCTGGCCATGCCTATCTTGACCTTTGTGGGCATGGTGGCGGGGATTTTCGGTGGCGGGCTGGTCTGCGCCCTGATTCTGGATATTTCACCCACCATGTTCATCAATATCTTCAATCAGGATATTGATTTGCGGCACTTTGTGCTGGGCATGGCCAAGGCCCCGATCTTTGCCTTTTTGATTGCTGTGATTGGTTGCCAGGAGGGCTTTAAAGTCACCGGCAGCGCGCAGTCCGTGGGTGAGCACACGACCTCGGCGGTGGTGCAGTCCATTTTTATCGTGATCCTGATTGATGCGCTGGCTGCGCTGTTCTTCATGGAGATGGGATGGTAGACACCGCCGCTCGTCCCATTATTCAAGTACGTGACCTGGACAATCGCTTTGGCGATCACGTTGTGCACGAGCATCTGGATATGGATGTGTATCCTGGCGAGATCGTCGGTGTGGTGGGCGGCTCCGGTACGGGCAAGTCCGTGCTGCTGCGCTCCATTCTGGGATTGCGCCCGCCTACTGGCGGCACAGTCCGCATTTTTGATCAGGAAATTGGCACCCTGTCGCCCGAAGATCGTTCGCGGCTGGAGCGCCGCTTGGGCGTGCTGTTCCAGCAAGGCGCCTTGTTCTCCTCGCTGACGGTGGTGGAGAACATTGCCATGCCCTTGATCGAACATATTGGGCTGTCCCGCTCCGACGCTGAGCATATCGCCGCCATGAAGATGTCCCTGGCGGGCTTGCCGGCCAATGCGGCCACCAAATATCCGGCCGAGCTGTCCGGTGGCATGATCAAGCGTGCCGCCCTGGCACGTGCTCTGGCGCTGGACCCGGAAATCCTGTTTCTGGACGAACCCACTGCCGGCTTGGACCCGGTGGGCGCGGGTGATTTCGACCAGCTTATTTTGACCTTGCGCGATGCGCTGGGATTGACCGTGTTTCTGGTTACACACGATCTGGATACGCTCTACACCATTTGTGACCGAGTGGCCGTGCTGGCGGAAAAGCGCGTGCTGGTCAACGACACATTGGCGCGGGTAGAGCAAGTTGATAACGACTGGATCCGGGAATACTTCCACGGTCCACGGGGACGGGCCGCCGAACAGGCCCAACACCGTCGTCAGGAGCATAGTTAATGGAACCGCGTGCCCATCATGTATTGATCGGGGTCTTTACCTTGGTAGTGGCTGTGGCTGCTGTCCTGTTCTCGCTTTGGCTGGCCAAGGCGGGGCAAGATGCCGAGACCCGCGATTACGATATTGTCTTTCTGGAAGGTGTGCGGGGACTGTCTCGGGGCAGTGCCGTGCAATATAACGGCTTGCGCGTCGGTGAAGTGCGCCAGCTGCGCCTGGACCCGAACGACTTGCAGCGTGTGCGTGCGCAAGTGTCGATTCAGGCTTCCATCCCTATTCACGAAGACACCCAGGCTCGCTTGGCACTGGCTGGCATTACCGGGCAGTCCGTGATCGAACTTAGTGGTGGGACACCCAACAGCCCCTTGCTGGAAGCCACCGGCGATGGCCTGCCCATGATTGTGGCCTCGCCCTCCCCACTGGCTCAGTTGATGGCCGGGGGTGAAGAGCTGATGACACAAATTTCCAAGCTGCTGGATAACGCCAATACCTTCTTGTCGTCCGAGAACTCCCAATCCCTGTCGGCCAGCCTGCAAAAACTGGAAGTCTTGATGGGTCAGCTCTCGACCGCCAGCGAAGGCGTGCCCTCGTTGGTGAAAGAGCTGTCCCAGGCCAGCCAGCAAGCCACCACTTTGCTGTCTTCCACACAAGGTCTGGTAGACCGCCAGGGTACGCAGGCCATGAATGCCATCCAGAAATCCATGGAGGATTTCAGCCGTGCGACACAAAGCCTGAACAAGCTGCTGGAGCAAAATTCGGCAGCCATTGGCCGGGGTGCTCAGGGGCTGACCGAGATCGAACCCGCCTTGCGTGAATTGCGTCAGGTACTGGCCGGTTTCCGTGCCGTCACCTCTCGTCTGGAAGATAATCCAGCCGGCTACCTCTTGGGTCGCGACAAATTACAGGAGTTCACACCATGATGCCCACGGTTGTGCGTCGTTTCTTGCAGGTATCCCTAGTTGGTCTGGCCGTTTTGTCCACCGCCTGCTCGGTTCTGCCTCAGGCGGAGTCCCTGACTTATTATCAGCTTCCGGCCACTAAGCTGAAGGCCCAGCAAGCACCCGCTTCGCACAAGAATCTGATTATGCAGGTGAACCGGCCTCACGCCGAACGGTTGCTGGCCAGTTCACGCATCACGGTCCTGCCCCAAGGCAACGAACTGAGTGCCTACAAAGGCGTACGCTGGGGTGACGATGTGCCCGCCTTGTTGCGTAACCGTCTGGCCGATGCCTTGCGTGACTCGGCGCAGTTCCGGGCGGTGGTGCTGGATACCGAGTCCGTCATTGCTGATGTAGAGGTAGGCGGTACGCTGGGGGCCTTCCAGGTCGAATATATTCAGGGTGCCCCACGGGTACGGATTCAGTTTGATGCGTTAGTACGCGATCAGCGCTCGGGCCAGTTGATTCAGACCCGTCGTTTTGTCGCTCAGCAGGATGTTGTTGGCACAGCCGTGCCACAGGTGGTTGAGGCATTTGGGCTGGCTACGGATGCCTTGTCCTTGCAAGTTAGCCAATGGTTGGCTTCTTTAACTGTTCAGGCCCCTGCACCTTAATGACATGTATGAGTCACGCGATCAGCCCTTGATTTCGGGGTGGCAATTTACCAAGCGCTTATTGGCGCATGCCCTTATTGGTATTGTTTTCGTGGCCTTTTCCCTGATGCTGGGTGCGTTGGGCCATATGTGGTTTGAAGAGAATGTGCACTGGCACGATGCGGCCTTGAATGCGGCCATGATGGTCGGTGGGCTGGGGCCGATGGCCTTGCCTGAAACATGGGCTGGCAAGGTGTTCTTTGCCATTTATGGCGCATATATCAGTCTGGTACTGGCCGCGACTTTCGGTCTGATTATTGCCCCTGTGCTGCATAGAATTTTGCACACCTTCCATCTGGAAGACTAAGCAACAGAAAAAAGGCCCCACGCTACGCCTTTCGGTTTGCTGCCGCCCGAGGGGGCTTTTTATTGGCGGCACCGAGTCTTGAGACGGTCTGGCGGCAAAAAAGGCGCTGTGTTTTAGGCAGTTTCTTCAAAAGAGGGAGACCCCACCTTTTGGAACTGCTCAAAACACAGCGCCTTTTCTATTGCCTGGCTATGAATCAGCCTTGTACCCGTTCCTGCTCTAACTTGGCGATCAAAGCGGGTAGCTCGTCCATGCGGCGGAAGGTGTCACGTACGCCCAGGCTGCGCAATTCCTCTTCCTTGTCAGGAACCGGGCAGTAGCCCAGCACGGTTGCACCGGCGGCAAGACCTGCCGTGGCACCAGTCACGCTGTCCTCCACCACCAGGCAGTGTTTGGGGTCAACGCCTAGCCCTTGAGCAGCGGCCAGATAGACATCCGGGTATGGCTTGTTGCGGGGCGTTTCGGCGCCGCTATAGATATGGGTGCCAAAGTAGTCCAGCAGGCCGGTTTGGCCCAGTTGCAGCACCAGCTTGGCGCGGTCTGCGCCGGACGCGCAGGCAATCATGCCGGGCTTGTCGCGCAAGATGGCATCCAGCGTGCCCTGGATACCGGGAATAGCCATCACTTCATTGGTCAGCGCATGGTTGCGGCGCATGCGAAAGGCCATCACCCATTCCATATCCAGATCTTTACCCGTCATCTTGCGCACGGTGGGCAGTTCGTCGGGCAGGGCCTTGCCAATGAACCAGTCATAGCACTGCTCGTAAGTCATCACCCAGCCTTCCTCTTGCAACATGTCCCGCAGTACACGAACCGTGATTGGTTCGCTGTCTACCAGCACACCGTCGCAATCAAAGAGCACAGCGGAAAATGTCATGGGTAATACCTTTTAAGCCAACAAAACTTGAAGTCTGTGATGATACAGCAGGCTGCCCGCCTACAGGATTGAGGTGACATGAAGGCACCGCACCGTATGGGACCGCAGGGCTCCTAGTGAAAACCCCGACTTATAAATAATTGATTATTGATATATTTATATCTAAACTAAAATCTCATAATAAACCTTTCTGCGGAAGTTCCGTCATGGTGCATAAAACAACTCGGGTGGTGGCTGCGGCCTTGCTGGCATTGGGAATGGCTGGCGCACAGGCAGCGGAAGTAACGCTGAAAGCGGTATCTGTCTTTACGATGGACACTTTCTTTACCAAGCGCTTCAAGCAATTCGTTGACAAGGTCAACACAGAAGGCAAGGGTCTGGTACAGATCAACGTCATTGGCGGGCCAGAGGCCATTCCTCCTTTCGAAGTAGGTAACGCACTGCGTTCCGGCGTGATTGATTTCGCCAATACCACAGCCGTATTCCACGCCAATCTGGTGCCTGAAGCCCTGGCTTTGACCTTGACAGAAAAGCCCATGAGCGAGCTGCGTCAGAACGGCGGCTACGAGCTGATGGACAAGATTCACCGCGAGAAAGCCAACATCACCTGGCTGGCTCGCACGACGGATGGTTTGCAATATCACATCTACACCAACAAGCCTGTGACCTCGGCAGACCTGTCGGGCTTCAAGTTGCGCGGCGTGCCCGTGTACCTGTCCTTCTTCCGCGAAATTGGCGCAACGCCGCTGCAGATTCCACCGGGCGAGGTCTACACCGCGCTGGAGCGTGGCGTGGTGGACGGCTATGGCTGGCCTTCCGTGGGCGTGATGGAAATGGGCTGGCATGAAAAGACCAAATACCGTGTCGAGCCAGGCTTCTACAACGTGGAAGTGGGCTTTTTCATGAACCAGAAGAGCTGGGAAAAACTGGACGAAGACCAGAAAGCCTTCATGCGCAAGCAGATCGAGTGGATGGAGTCGCAGAACGTGACTGAACACCAGATGGCAATTGACGAAAAAGCCGCTACCGAACAAGCCGGTGTGCAAGCTTTGGTCCTGGAACCGGAAGCGGCGCGTGCCTTGCGTACCAAAGCTTACGAAGCAGGCTGGGCTGGTATCGACAAATCCAGCCCCAAATACGCCGCGCAACTGCGTGAACTGTTTGGTGGTTATCAGCCTTAAACAAGATTGCTGATTACGTAGTTTGACAGTGGACATTGTGCCCTTGGGACAGTGTCCACTTTTTGATGGTGCCATACGGGCGGCAATCTGCCCGCCCTTTCAGTGACCTTGATCTGCGGAGAAGACGCGATGTCTGCTGCAACAGCCCCGGAAGGCTTGCCTTCCAACACGACCTGGGGGCGTCCTTACGCCCTGTTAATGAATGCTTGCGGAGCCGTTGCGGCGCTGACTTTCGGGCTGATGAGCCTGCTGGTTTGTGCCGACGTGGTGCTGCGCAACCTGGGTTACGACGCGCTGTCCACCAGCGTGGAAGTAACCGAATACATGTTGATCATTGCCACCTTCGTGGCAGCACCCTGGGTGCTGTACCTGGGCGGCCATATCCGTATCGACGTGTTATTCAACAACCTGCCTCTTCCTGCTCAGCGCCTGCTGGATCTGGTTTCCAACCTTCTGGGCCTGCTTGTCAGCGCCGTGCTGGCCTGGCAGTGTGCCGTCGTCGCCCTGGATGCTCACGAGCAAGGGGCCATGGTATTCAAAGCCCTGGTGTTCCCGGAGTGGTGGCTGAATCTGCCTTTGCTGTTTGGTGCATCCATGCTGGCACTGGAGTTCCTGCGCCGCCTGATTTCTCGTCCCGTTAAGCAAGGAGCCTGAGCATGGAATGGTACATGGCATTGATCCTGCTGCTGGGGTCACTTTTTCTCTTGATGGCTATCGGTACGCCGGTGGTTTTTGCCTTCTTGTCCGTGAACTTGCTGGGTGCCTGGCTGTTTCTGGGCGAGGCGGCAGGTTTGGCTCAATGGGCGCGTAACACCACCGCTTCCATTGGCAGTTTTTCCTTAACACCCATCCCCTTATTCGTCCTGATGGGTGAGGTGTTGTTCCACACCGGGCTGGCCTTCAAAGCCATCGACTCCATCGAACGCATGATCTCGCGCGTGCCGGGCAAGCTGTCCATCGTCAGTATCCTGGGTGGAACGACCTTTGCGACTTTGTCGGGTTCGTCCATTGCCAACACCGCCATGATGGGCGGCGTGATGCTGCCGGAAATGCTGCGTCGCGGCTATCACCCCACCATGGCCATGGGCCCCATCATGGCCGTAGGCGGTATTGCCATGCTGATCCCGCCTTCGGCCCTGGCCGTCATGCTGGGTAGCCTGGCCGGTATCTCCATCGAACGACTGCTGATCGGCGGCATCCTGCCCGGCATGTTGATGGCAGCAGGCTTTCTGGCCTACGTGGTCGTGCGTAGCCGCCTGCGTCCGCAAGATGCCCCTATGAGCGACGACGATCCCGCCACCCGCCTGAAAGGCTGGGCCTTGTGGAAACCTTTCGTGTTCAACGTCGTGCCCCTGCTGGGCATCTTCATTGCCGTCGTCGGCTCAATGCTGGCCGGCTGGGCATCGCCTACCGAATCGGCAGCGATCGGCGTCGTGGCCTCGGTACTGGCAACCATCGCCTACCGTGCTCTGACCCTGAAAGCACTGTGGAAGAGCCTGATCGAAACCGCCAAAGTGTCGGTCGTGATCCTGTTCATCCTGGCCGCCTCCACCACCTTCGCCCAGCTGCTGAGCTTCTCCGGAGCCAGCGCAGGCTTCCTGGGCATGATCAAAGACTACGACCTGTCACCCTTCGTGCTGGTGATCTGCATGCTGCTGGTGCTACTGGTCATGGGCATGGTGCTGGATCAAATCTCCATGATGATGATTGCCTTGCCTTTCTTCATGCCCCTGGCTCTGGCCGCAGGTGTGGATACCGTCTGGCTGGGTGTCATGATCCTGATCGCACTGGAAATCGGCTTGCTGACCCCACCATTCGGCCTGCTGCTGATCGTGATGCAAAGCGTGGCCCCGCCATCTATCCGCTTGCCCCACATCTACAGCGCCGCCGTGCCCTTCCTGGTCATAGAAATCGGCATCCTGGCCCTGGTCTTGTTCGTTCCCTGGATTGCCGTGGGCCTGCCAGGACTGATCGGCTAAGGCAGAGCAGGCAGCCTGAAAGTGGGACAACAAGCATGTTGTCCCGCGAAGAAAGCCGGAGTCTGGACAAGACTTTCAAACAAAAAAAACCTCAGTTCGGCCGATGCCAAACTGAGGTTTTTCCATGCTCGATAGCATTGATTGTTTTTGCCGCCTATTTTATTTATGTGCGGCAAAGTGATTGATATGGGAGCGGCGCACAAGAACTTTAACGATCTTTCTGCTCGTCGCTGAGATCGATTTTAGAGGCGAGTAGAACGCAGGTTGTGTGTGTATCGACCGTGCTCAAGTCAGCTATTGAGGCTTAAGCGCATAAGCCCCACGTCTTTAGCTTGTGTGTAGTAAAGCGCACTCCGGCATTGGCCAATACGGGCTTAGTACAGTGACTGCCCCCTCTCCTCTTGCTACACAATCCCTTTCATCCAGCAGCTCCACGACCAACCTTTACTACGATCAGCGATCCCGTTAAGAACACTAAGTCGGAGCATTCAAACCCCGGTCAACAATCGTCCGATAAAAGATGCTGTGAGCTGATTGAGGGGCTGTCCGGGTGTTGGGGCGGATCAGGTGACTTGCCGCAGGCAGATAATTGCGCAGGGGTGCAAGCACCTTGCTGTTTGAGTCCGACGCTTGTGGTTTGTCCGGGGGACAAACCACCGGACGAGTTCAAGGTGCGCCCGTAGCGATTATCTGACCAGGGCACCGGCGCGCAGCGCCGGCAAGTTGCCAGCCCCGACACCCGGACAGCCCCTCAATCAGTGTCTTATAGTCACCTTCTTCATCGCGTCGAGCAGTGGCTGACTCCAAACCTTGAGTCAGCCCAGTCTCCATGCGCTGGGTGTCGAAACCCAACCCTTAAAAAAATGAAAGCTATTAAAAAAAGCCGCAGAAAAAGTGCCTTTACCCTCGCACAAGATCCGCATAAATCCCCCCATCCCGCAGAACCAACGCAACCTTATCCCCCCGCTGGACAGCCTCATCCACCACACGAGCAATCAACACCGGCCCCGCATCGCTGGCCACCGTAGCCAGCATATACACCCCAGTCTCCTCGCCAGAAGAGGCACTACGCGTCAGTTCCGTCACCACACCAGACGCACACCCCTCAGCCAGAAACTCATCCCCATGACACTTCGGACACAAGAACCGCGCCGGAAACACCCGATGATCACACTGCACACAACGAAAGACAGCAGGACTCATCACAAGGCCTCCAAAACAAGAGCCGTCGAACACATGCCATAGCGATACTCCACCATGCCGTAACCCGTGACCAAGCCATAACGGGCCTGCGCCACCTGACGCTCCCCGGCCTGAGCGTTTAACTGCCGCATCACCTCGACCAAACCATGCAAGCTGCACGCCGCCCCGGCCTGCCCGGCCGACAACTGCCCGCCAGACGTATTCAAGGCCAGACTACCCGTCGCAATAGACTCATGGATAAATTGCTTCGCCCCATCCGCCTCAAAAAAGCCCAAATCCTGCAACTGTGCCAGCACCATGACCGGGTAATCGTCATAAATACTGACCACATCCATCTGCGCCGGACTCAAGCCCGAATCCGCCCACAAGCTTGGAGCCAAAGCCGCCAGACCCGTGCTCAAGCCGTCGCCTTGCTGATCATCAATATTATGAAAACTGCGTAACGCCTTCACCGTAATTTCAGGCTGATTCTGCGCTGCCGGATGATCCGCGCGCATCACAATCAAGGCATTGGCCCCATCCACCACCGGCACACAATCCAGTCGCGTCAAAGGGTCCGCCACTTCAGGCGCATTCAGATAATCATCCAGACTCATGGGGCTGCGATACACCGCACCCGGATTCATGCCGGCCCACATGCGCTGCCGCATCACCAAGGCCGCATAATCCGCTCGCTCCAAACCCAGCTTGCGCATCTGATTCGCCGTCAGCATGGCAAAGCGATGATTCGGGCTACCCGCGCCCAAAGGTCGCAAATGATCGTAAGTCGTCTGGTTATAGTTCTCGACCAGTTGCTGGAAATCCTTGGCTTGAAAATGATCCCCGGCCACGATCGCAATACAGCGGGCATCACCCGCCTGAACCGCGCGAATAGCGTGCTGCAGAATATTCAGACCGCTGGCACCGCCATTGCTGTCATCCATAATCCAGCCCACCTTCAAGCCCAGCTTCCAGGCCAGATCAATAGCCCGATCCGGTGCATGGGTGAAGGAGGCTACCCCCAGACCATCAACATCGCTGGCCTTCAGACCTGCTGCAGCAAGAGACTGCTTGAAAGCCTGGGCCAGCAGCTCGGACGTGCCCAACTGACCACGCCGGGTGTAGGTGACCTCGGTCGCGCCCAGCAGGCGCACCGTGTCCAGATCGAAACTAGGCGTCATATCGAATTCCTGTGGCAGCGATCAGCGGCGAACCTGATAGCCCGCTTTTTCTCTATCCCAGGTGTCGGGGCCAATGCCGCGATCACGCAGGGCAAACTTTTGAATCTTGCCATTTTCCGTGGTGGGCAAGACTTGGGCAAACTCAATAAAGCGCGGCACCGCAAAGTAGGGCAGACGGCGCTCGCAATGCTGCAGCAGCTCCTCGCAGCTGACCGTGCAATCCGGACGCAACACAATCATGGCCATGACTTCATCCTCGGCCAGCTCGGACTTGGCAGCATAGACAGCAACCGTATGGACAGCGGGATGGCTGGCCAAAGCCTGTTCGACTTCGTAGGAAGAAATGTTTTCACCACGACGGCGAATCATGTCTTTCAGACGGTCCACAAAGCGGTAATAGCCATCGGCATCGCGCACCACGCGGTCGCCCGTGTGGAACCACAGATTCTTCCAGGTCTCCACCGTCTTGTCAGGCTGACCGTAGTAACCCAGCGCGAAGGCAAAGGGTTCATCGGCGCGTAGCAACAGCTCACCCACTTCACCATCTGGCAGCGGGTTGTCGTTTTCATCCACTACCAGCGCCTCAAAGCCTTCAGAGACGCGGCCCATATAGCCATTGCGCTGTTCCTGAATGCCACGGCCCATCACATAGTTGGTTTCGGTAGAGCCAAAGCCATCCAGCAGATGCATGTGGCAGCGCTCCAGAAACTGGCTATGAAACTGCTCGGGAACACCTGGGCCCAGGGCAATGCGGGTCTTGTGCAGCTTCTCTGCCGCCGTCTCAGGTTTGGACAGCAGGATAGGCACCATTGCGCCTAGCAGATAGGTAATCGTGGCGCCGGTTTCATACAGATTGTCGAAGAAACGGCTGGCCGAGAAACGCTTGTCCACCACCATGCAGGCGTCGCTGACCAGAGCCTGGAAAAACGTGTTCAAGGCATTGGTGTGGAACATGGGCAGGCAGGTGTACAACACATCATCGGGCTTCATGCCCAGCTTGCTGGCGGTGTAAATGCCCCACCAGTAGAACTGGGCGTGCGGGCACTGAACGCCTTTGGAAGGGCCCGAGGTGCCGGAGGTGTACAGAATGGCTAGCGTATCGCCGGGGCCTATATCGGCAGGCTCGCAGTAATCGCCCAAAGCAGGCAGATCGCAGGTGCTCACCGCCAGTGTTTGTGCCGCTTCCTGGCCTTGAATCAACCAGGCTTGCTGGACGGCGGTAGCGCCAAGGTCCACATCGGCCAGCAGCGGCGTCAGATCCGTTTCCACTACCAGCAAACTGGCTTGGCTATTGCACAAGATGTGCTGCAACTGCGCCCCGCGCGAGGCCGTATTGATAGGCACCACAATCGCGCCCAGCCAGCCGCAACCCAGAACCATATCCAGGAATTCGTGGCGGTTGGTGCACAGCAAGGCAACACGGTCGCCACGTTTGATACCGGCGCGGCTCAATCGACTGGCACTGGCAGCGGCCCTGTGCAAGGTTTGCTGGCCGGTGTAGTGAGTGTTGCGGTCTGAAAACAGCGGAGCATCACCCATGCGCTCTGCGCGCAGGTGCAACAGGGCGGGTACCGTGCGTTGCGTGGCAGGTATTGAAAACAGCGGCAATTCAGAAGCAGGAATGGAATGGGCGTGCATGATCTATCTGTCTCCCGGCCAACGCGCGATCAAGGCGGCAAGCCGATATGCATGGGTGAAATTACTAATATCCTGCAAACAGTATACTGCAATATATTATTTTGAAATTCCTGTCCTTCACCGGAAAAACCCGAAGTAGCAGAGCTCACCAGGCAGTGGTATTTCGCGCAAACCAGGGGCGGAGCAAGGACAGAAAAGGGGGCGTTTTGCAGGCCGGAGCAGGATGGCCAGCAAGACGGTTGATCAGGTTTATGGACGACAGTCGATCAGCAACAAGCAGGCCAGGCTCACGTGTTTGAGCCAATGTGCTTCACAATGACTTTGAATAAGCCCACAGGGGCAACGGGGATAGAACAATGAAGGTATGGCTTAAATTAGCAACGTGTTGTGCGCTGATGTTGGGTGCACAGGCCCATGCTCAAAACAAGAATGTGACGCTGGTTGTGCCTTACCCACCGGGCGGTGCGGCTGACCAGTTGGCGCGTGTGATTTCCCAGGAAATGGGCACGCGTTTTGATCAGAAAGTCATCGTGGAAAACCGCCCTGGTGCGGGTGCCCAGGTTGCCATGAACGTAGTGAAAAACGCCAACCCCAGTTCTTTGGGTACGGTGCTGTTCCTGGCCGATAGCGGTGCTTACTCTCTGAACCGCCACCTGTACCAGCGTCTGAATTATGACGTGGCTACCGACCTGATCCCCATGACGCTGGCTGCCAAGGCACCTGTGTTCCTGCTGGTCAATAAAGACAGCCCCTTCAAGACCGTTCAGGATCTGGTGGCTGCAGGGCAGAAGCAGGAGCTGACATACGGTTCGCCCGGTATGGGTACCGGCACTCACCTTTTGGGCGAGATGCTGCGTAAAGAAACCGGCGCTCGTCTGGTGCACGTGCCTTACAAGGGCGCAGGCCCAGCCTTGATTGATGCCGTCAGCGGCCAGATCGACTTTATTTTTGACGTGCTGACGGGCAGCCGTGGCTTCCTGGAAGATGGCCGCCTGCGCGCGATTGCCGCGGCGACAACGGAGCGCAGCCCTCTGCGTCCAGACGTGCCTACCATTGCCGAAGCCGGTATCCCGAATGTGGCATTCACCATCTGGTGGGGTATTTCGGCCAAAGCCGGTACGCCTGATGAAGACGTAGCCCGCCTGACCGAGCAACTGACGGCTGTCCTGAAAGAGGATGCAGTGGTCAAGAAATTCGTGGACTTCGGTATCCAGATCGAGCCTTCCACGCCCAAAGAGTTTGCTGATCTGATCGAGCACGATGCTCAAGCCATGGGACCAACTATCAAGGCCCTGGAAATCACGCTGGACTAAGACGTGATGGCTTGAAGAAAAAAGGCGCTACGGCGCCTTTTTTTGTTGTGTGTGGGCTGTCCGGAACCATGAGGGGACACTGTCTTCAACACACAAGACAGTTGCTTGGGCTGAAGGGCTAAACCTTGTCTATGGGTTACAGCCGGGGCTTTATATTGCCGGTGATTGAGCAGGAAGCATCGGTGGCGGCAGCAATCACAGCTTGCCTCGCAGCTTCCTGCTGACGCCAAGCCCTTAAGCCAGCAGCTCCGCCTGTTTGAGGCAATACGCCGAGCAGCAAATGATCAGATTTTCCATAATCAGATGCGCCGCCTGTTCTTCCTGACGCTCGCTGAATGCCTGACAAATCGCCTTGGCTCGCTGCATGGTTTCCAGACGGAATTGAGGGTCTTGCAAGCAGGCAATCCGGGCCTGATCGGCTTGGTCATGCAGACGCGCCATCGTATCGACCAGTTGCTTGTTGGGCACCATGCTGATCCAGGCGCTGCGGAACGCCCAGTTGGCCTGAATGTTGTCGATAGGGTCGCCCTGCTGATGCGTGGCTTCAATGCGGCTCAGGGCCTGTTCCATGGCCAGCATGCCCACTCTGCTTTGATTCATGCAAGCCAACTTGGCGGCTGGTGGCTCCAGCAACAGGCGCACCGAGAAAATATCTTCAATATCCTGAGCGGTGTAGACCCGCAGCACAAAGCCACGCGACGTCCCTTCCAGCACCCCTTCGCTTTTCAGTTGCAGCAAGGCTTCACGCACCGGCATGCGTGAGACATTCAGGCTGGCGGCAATTTCGTTATCCACCAGCCGCACATCAAAGCCGATTTTGCCCAAGGCAATGTCCTGGCGCAGCATGCCGTAGACTTGTTCACGGATATTGGGTTCGCGTTTTTTATAAGGATTGGCAGCCATAAGCTCGCCCGGCGCCTGGCGCACGGCAAAAGACTCAAAGGGCTATAGGATACCAAGTAAGCCCAGGGGGCTGACGCGTTTTATGTCAGGCCAAGTTGCAGGATAATAAGTCGTTTTCAGACCAGCACGTAGCAGGAGGGCCAGTCGATGCGGTGGCGGCATGTAGAAATTTTTGATGCGATTTGCCGTGGCGGCTCTTTGACGCAGGCGGCGCAGTTGCTGCATATCTCTCAGCCTGCGGCCAGCAAAATGCTGGCAACCGCAGAAATGCAGCTGGGCTTTCGCTTGTTTGACCGTGTGCGTGGCCGCCTGATCCCCACGCGTGAGGCCAGTATTCTGGCTCCCTACGTTGCGCGTCTGCATCAGAACCTGGATGACGTCAGCCGACTGGCGCGCAATCTGCGCTCTCACCATGAGGGACTGTGGCGTATTGGCAGCAGCCCGGCGTTTGGTCTGGAGCTATTGCCGGTGGCCTTGAGCCGTTGTCGTCAGGCTCATCCGGCCATGAGTTTCGAGCTACGCACCCATCACAGCGGGGAGCTCTTGCAAGCTCTGGAAACGCGCGACCTGGATATGGTGATGAGCTTTGATCAGGGCGAATCTTCCGGCGTGCAACAGCAGGTGCTGGCCCATACCGAACTGGTGCACGTCACCTTGCCGGGCGTTGCGCCTTTGCGTCATTGGGAGGAGATGGCCGAGCGTGCTTTCATCGCTTTGGACGCTGACGATCCCGTCGGTGCGATGGTGGAAGATCTGCTGCAAAGCTATGTCCCCGATGTTGCGCCCTTCATGCGCGTGCAGACTCATTACGTGGCTTGTGGCCTGGTTTTACAACAGGTGGGCGAGGCCCTGGTGGATCTGGTCACAGCCCGAGCCATGCAAGGCCGAGGCCTTGCCATACACCGCTTGCCCGAGCCTTTGCCGATTCCGGTCAGCATTTTGACGGCTCATGATGATGCAGGTTCTGGCTCGCGTGAGCGCGTGCTGGATCACATCCGGCAGGCTCTGCTGGAATGCCGTTTCCCGGACTGAGCAGAAAGCTGATTCCATAACCCAGGGTTATGGAATGCGCCAACTATTCATTGGCGCTCTACAGCGGCCCCCAAGACAATAGAGGCCAGTTATTGGGGGTATTTCCATGCATGTATGTATTATCGGCGCGGGTGTCATTGGCATGAGCACCGCGTTCATGTTGCGCCAGAAAGGGGTGAAGGTCACGGTACTGGAAGCTGGCTCGCAAGTGGCCGGACAGACCAGCTTTGCCAACGGCGGACAGTTAAGCTACAGCTATGTGGCCCCCCTGGCCGATCCGGGCGTGTTCAAGGATTTGCCACGCTGGTTATTGAATAAAGACTCGCCACTGCGCTTCAAGCCTGCGTTGAGCCCGCAGCAATGGCGCTGGCTGCTGCATTTTCTGAAAGCCTGCCGAGGTGATGTGGTGCGTCGTACCACCGCGCAGATGCTGACCTTGTCCTATCTGAGCCGCGACATTCTTCACGACTGGCAAGAGCGCTTCAAGCTGGAGTTTGCCCATCAAAACAATGGCAAATTGATTGTGTTCCGAAGTCCCGGCCCGTTCCAGCATGCGCGTGAACAGGCGCAATTGCAGGCGGATATGGGATCTTCGCAGCAAGTGCTGGAAGCGGCCCAAGTGCTGGAGCTGGAGCCTTCTTTGCAGGCGTTGGGCTCGCGCTTGCAGGGTGCGATTTACACGCCTAGCGAAGAAGCGGGCGACGCTTATCTGTTTTCCGTGGCCTTGCACGAGCGCATGCAAACCGACAGCGACTATCAGCTGAAACTGAACACGCCGGTGCACCGTTTTGTAATGGAAGGGCGCGATATCCGTGCGGTGCAAACCGCTGAAGGCGAGATTCAGGCAGATCAGTTTGTTGTGGCCAGCGGCATGGGTACGGTGCCTTTACTGCGTCAGCTGGGTGGCCGTCCCCTGATCTACCCCTTGAAGGGTTATAGCTTGAGCCTGCCGCTGGAAGGCTTGAATCAAGCCGTGCCAGCTATCAGCGTGACCGATTATGAACAGCGCATTGTGTACGCCCGTTTGGGTGAAGTGCTGCGTATGGCCGCGATGGTAGATATTGGTTTTGATGGCCTGGATATTCCCGCTGCCCGTATGGCGACCTTGAAGCAGCAGGTGAAGGATCTGTTTCCGGGGCTGCTACTGGAACAGGCACAGACCTGGGCCGGTTTGCGCCCTGCCACGCCGTCGGGCAAGCCGGTTGTGGCGGCCAGCAAGCTGGCAGGTCGCTTGTGGGTGAATGCAGGCCACGGCGCATTGGGCTTTACCTTGGCTTGCGGTAGCGCAGCGATTCTGGCGGCTCACCTGACGGGCGAGGCTGCGCCTATTGATGATGCTCCATTTCGTCCTTAGACCTTGAAGCGGATGATGGGTACGTCGCAATCAATTGTCCGTGGCCGGTCATGGGTTTACGGTAGCAGGGCGTGGTATTGGATGTTGGGTGCTGGGTAATTGGCCGCTAGTAATCAGTAGCGATGATTGCGCACCAGTAGATGGAGATGGGCAAGTTTTCCCTTGGAAGCTTGCCCATTTTTTTTGACGTATTTGTTTTTAGACGGTTGCCCGCAAAACCGGCGTCGCTTTGAAGCCCGCCGTCAGCAACAGGGATAGCCCATAAATACCTATCGCCAGCACCGGAATCGACCACAGCGCATTGAAATCCAGTGCCGTGAACAGGTAGCGGTACATCAGGTCGATCAGCCAGGGGTGGATCAAATACACCCCCAAGGTCAGCTCCGCCAGATGGGCACTGATACGCGAGTTGATCAAGGGCTGATCCCAGTCACGCAGCAGCAGAATCAGCGCGATGGACATGGGGATGACGGTGATGCTCAGGTAATCATAAAAGTACGCACCCGTTTGCCTATCGTGCGTGATAGCCAGTGCATAAAAGCCCCAGGCCGTTGCCACGATACTGCCCAGCAGCACCGTGATAGTCAGCCAGCGAGGCACATTCACCGGCACTTTGCGCAGCAGGTAACCGAGCAGGAAATAGGGCAGATAGGACAGGAACCAGGTAAAGAAGGGCGCAGAGTGAGTGTTCAAGTCCGGATTGCTGAGGGTGCTGAGGGCAGAGAGTACAAAGGCCGCTCCGGTCAGCGCGGCCAGCTGCTTCAAGTTGGTGTTCTGGACCATGCGACGCAAAAAGGGCGTGAACAGGTACAGGAACACAATCATGTACAGAAACCAGAGATGGAAATAAGGTCGACCCTGCAGCAGCCGCTCCAGATAGGGATAGGGATCAGCGTCGGGCGTCCACCAGTGCTGCTTGAAGGCCGTCCAGCCCAGATAGAAGGCGGTCCAGAACAGCAGCGGCAGCAAGACGCGCGATGCTCGCTTGCGATAGAACAGCTTCATGCCTTCCTGGGGACGAGGCTCCAGCAAGAGCGCACCGCTGACCATGACGAAGACCGGCACACACCAGCGTGTGGCGGCGTCGTAAAGATTGCCACTCCACCAGTTGGCAGTACCCAACTCGGCATTCAGGACGGCGTAGGCGGCGATATGCAGGCAGACGACGGAAAAAATCGCCACGATCCGTGCATTGCTGATCCAGTTCATGACAGGACATAAAAATCAGAGACCTCCCCATCCTAACGAGCAGACGTTTCTGATTTGTCCCCCAAATACGGGATTTAGCGTCCAGTTTTATCTGGATGTGACTGCATGGCTGCAGGTTTTCTGTGGATGCAGGCTGGATGAAAACATCCCGCTCTCTTTCGAAGAAGACTGAAAAAGGGTGTATAAATTACCAGCGTTATACGGTTAAATAGCAGGCTTAGCCAGACAGACCAGCCAGGGCATTCCTGCGCGGGCGGCGCTGGGCAGGAGTACGGTGGATGGAGCTGGATGTGAGGGGCTTGGATGTGTTGATTACCCTGGTCGCCTTGGCGCTGGGTTTGCTGATCGGGCTGTGGCTGCGGGCGCGCATGAGTGCGCCTATTGAGCAGGCCTTGGCGGATCGCTGCGCACGTCTGGAACAAGACTTGGCCCATGCACAGGAGCAGACTCAGGATGCACAGGACCGGGCAGTGGAGCTGGACAAGGAACTGATACGCCGCGATGCCCAGTTGCAGGCTCAGGAAATGCGCAATCAGGCCATACAAGAGGACCTGGAGCATAGCCGCGAGCAGATGCGCTTGCAGTTCGAGTCCTTGGCTCAGCAGATTCTGGAGGCCAAAGGACAGACCTTGCGTCAGGATAGCCAACGTACTTTGGATGAAATGCTGCGGCCGTTCAGGGAGCAATTGGCAGGCTTCCAGCTGCGCGTGAACCAAGTGCACGATGAATCCGTCAAAGGCCAGACCGCCTTGAATCTGGAGCTGCAACGCATGCAGGAAATGGGCCTGCGCATGAGTGCCGAGGCTCACTCACTGGCGGTGGCTCTGAAGGGCGATAAAAAGACCACCGGCAACTGGGGCGAAACGCAGCTGGAAAAAACGCTGGAAGTGGCCGGTTTGGTGCGAGGCGTCCACTTCGATACACAATGGCAGGCCCGCGACGAGCAAGGCCGCTTGCGATACCCCGACTTCGTCGTGCACCTGCCGCAGGACAAGCATCTGGTGCTTGATTGCAAAGTATCCCTGGTGGATTACGACCGTGCTATCCGCGCTGAGACTGACGAGGAACGCCAACAAAGCCTGCAAGCTCATGTGCAAGCGCTACGCAATCATATTGATGATCTGGCCTCCAAGGATTACAGCGCCTTGGCAGGCTTGAACAGCCCCGGCTTCGTGTTCATGTACGTGCCTATTGAAGCGGCCTATATGCAGGCTTTGCAGCATCATCATGGCCTGTTTGACTACGGCCTGGGCAAGAACGTCCTGATGGTTTCACACACGACCTTGCTGCCTATTTTGCGCACCGTAGCCAATATCTGGATGATGGTGCGCAGCAACGAGCAGGCCCACGAACTAAGCCAGCGCGCAGGTGATATCTACAACCAGGTATCCATCCTGGCCGAGCGCCTGAAAAAGCTGGGTGAAACCTTGGGGCAGGCGGGCAAGCACTACAACAGCACGGTGACTGCGTTGGCAGGCCAGCAAGGTTTGTACGGGAAAGTCAGCCGCTTTGCCGAGCTATCGGCCCGAGCCAAACGTACCCAGCCCGGCATTGAGCCCTTGCATACGGATATAGAGCACGAACGGCTGGATTGGGTCTTGTCGGAGGATGAGGTGCCTGGCCAAAACAAGGAAGCTGATGCCTGATGGTGTTTAGATCAGTGTTTGGGGTCGAATCAAGCTTTCGGCTGGGATACCAAGGGTGGTGTGCAAGCGCCAGATCATTGGCAGTGTCAGGCCACGTTTGCGATTCAGGACCTCGTAGACGCGATTGCGCTTACCGATCATCGGCTCCAAGTCTTTGGCCGTCAAACCACCTTGTTCCATACGGAACTTGATGGCCTCTACAGGGTCTGGCAAATCAATCGGATAGTGTTTGGCTTCATAGGCCAATACCAGGGTGGTTAGCACATCCAGACGATCGCCATCAGGTGTGCCCAGATCTGGGTCAGACTCCATAAGCCGAGAGATTTCTTTCAGAGCCGACTTGTAATCGGCCTCGGTGTGTACGGGGCGGATTTCCATGTTTACTCCATTTCAATAGTTTCGGCGTCGACCTTGTCGTACTCCTCGTGAGTGCCGACAAATTTTATGTAGACGATGCCTAGTTTGAACGCCACTGCAACAATCAGGCGGTAGTTGTTGCCTCTGATGTTGAAGACGACACGCCGATTCTTCAAGATACTGGCACTACGATAGTGAGCCTTGATATCGGTGGGTTGAGTCCATTGCGCCTTAGTCGCTTCATCGACCCATGCTTTGATGGGCTGCTCTGCATCGGGGTGTTTCTCCCAGAATTGGCGAAGGGTGCTGACGGCTATAACTCGCATGATCTGATATTAGTCCCATTTTGGGACTAATGCAAGATTGTTGGAAGGGTGATGCAGGAGCTTACTGCGGCTCCACCGGTCCGCAGTCTTGCTGAATCACTTCCAGCCACTGCTCCACCAATTGCGGTGCGCTGAACAGATAGCCTTGCAGTGCATGGCAGCCGCGACGCAGCAGAAATTCTTTTTGCTGCTCGTTTTCCACGCCCTCGGCCACGACATGCAGGCCTAGCTGTCTTGCCATCGCCAGCACGGTGCGCACAATGGCGTTGGCTTCTTGCTCCATGGGGACTCCCAGGATCAGGCTGCGGTCCATTTTCAGCTCGTATAGCGGTAGGCGGCGGATGGCGGCCAGGTTGGAATAGCCAGTGCCAAAGTCGTCCATGGAAAAACGGATGCCCAGATCTTTCAGCTCGCGCATCATGGTGTTGGCGGAGGAAAAGTCTTCCATCAGCACGCCTTCGGTGATTTCAAAGATCAGGCGATGGGCCGGTGCGCCGCTGGTCTCCAGGATCTGGCGTGTACGGCGGGCAAAGTCAGGGCGGCGGAATTGAATCGGGCTGACGTTGATGGAAATGGGGAAGCTGCATTCCTGAGTTTGTAGCAGCAGATCACAGACGGATGCCATGATCCAGTCGCCCAAGGGGGTGATCAAGTCCGTGCTTTCGGCCAGCGGAATGAACAGGTTGGGTGTCAGCATGCCGCGTGTTGGGTGCAGCCAGCGCAGCAGCACTTCGGCCCCGCAGATGCGGTTTTGCTTGTCGTACTGAGATTGGACAAACAGGCGCAACTGATCCGAACCAATGGCAAATCGCAGGTCGTGCTGCAGGCTCAGGTGTTCTTCAAGCGCCTCTTGCATGCCAGGTTCGTACAAGGTGATCTGGTTGCGGCCATTCTCCTTGGAGCGATACATGGCGGTGTCGGCCTGACGCATCAGGTCCTCAGAGGTCAGGGTGCTGTCGGTAATCAGCGCCAGGCCAATACTGCTGCTGCTCAGATAGGAGTGTCCTTCGATGCTGTAGGGCTCCTCCAGGCGGGTGCGTACCAGTTCGGCAAACTCCAGGGCCTCCTTGTAGCAGTCACGCACAGTGCCGGGATGCAGAATTTTCAGGATGACGAATTCGTCCCCGCCCAGACGGGCCACGATGTCTTGGGGATCAATCATCAAGGAAAGGCGGCGCGCCACTTTGCGCAGCAAGGCATCACCAATGGCGTGGCCGCGTGCATCATTGATGTGCTTGAAACGATCCAGATCCAGGAAATACAAGGCACCCGGCCGTTTGTACGGCTCGATGGTCTGCAGATGACGCTCCAGGCGCTGCAGCAACAAACGGCGGTTGGGTAGCTCGGTCAGTGGGTCGTAGAAGGCCAGTCGGTAGTTCTCCGACTGGGTGGCCTTCAAGGCCGAGATATTGGTGGAAATACAGTACAGATTGGTTTGCCGGGTCTCGGGGTCTTTGACCGGCATTTTGATGGAGAAGAACGTCGCGCGTATATCGCCTTTCCGGTCGCGCACGACTTCCTCTACCGCCAGGCGCTCCCCGCTATACAGCACCTGCTCGTCGTTATGACGGAACTCGTTAATGGTCTGCTTGTTGGCGTACAGGTCCTGATCGGTTTTGCCCACAATGCTGACCGTGGTGTAGTTCAGGTCCTCGCACAGCTTGCGGTTGGCATATTGATAACGAAACTGGTCGTCCTTGATGTAGACGTAGGCATCAATCGCATCCAGCACGGTATGCAGATGGTGCTCGGTACGGACCAGCTTCTTGCGCTGACGACGCAGGCCGATGCGCATCAGGGTGACGGTCAGCAGGGCAATGGTCAGCAAGACGCCCAGCGTCAGCAAGGCGGGAATAATCCAGGGCTTGGTCGGTTTTTCGATCAGGCGCAGGCCCCACTGATTCAGTGTTTCTGTATAGAACGGGTCGTTATTGTCTTGCCATTGCTTGATGTTCGCATCAATGGCGGCCAGCAAATCCAGGTGGCGGTCCTTGGCTGTGACAAAGTAAGTATTGGTAGGCTCCAGCCGGATAGGGGCGGTTTTCAGGCCATGTTCGCCGGCATGACGCACCCCAAATAAATGGCCGACTACGGCGGCGTCGGCCTGTTTGCTCTGGACCAGTTTCAGTGCGTTGTACTGGGAATCGGTAATGACCAGCTTGGAACCCAGCTCCAGTTTTTGCAAAATATTGTAGAGCTGGGTTAACTGCAGGGTTCCGCTCATGACGGCAATGCGTTTGCCATTGAGGTCATTTAGCGCGCCAATGTGGGTGCCTTTGCCCGTAAATATCTGTGACCAGTCCTCCAGCACGGCTCGGCTGTGGTAGCTGTATAAGGCGGCTCGTTCGGGAGAGTAGGCCAGGCCTGGCACGATATCGAGCAGGTCATTTTGCAGGGCATTGAGACATTGTTGCCATTCGCATTGCACGGCTTCCAGTGTCCAGCCTTCGCGCTTGGCAATTTCCAGCAGCAGCTCGCCCATAATGCCGCCGGGGCGTGCCTGGCTGTCCAAGAGGAGTTTGGGCGGGTTTTCGTAGATTCCCACACGTACGACGTGTTGCTGGGAGTGGGGGGCGGCATGGACGGGGGGCGACACAAACCCCAGAGCGACCAGCATGCCTAGCATGTATATTGCCCTGCGCAGCGATAGAGTAAAAAGGCGGGGCACATTCATAGGGTAATAGCTGCGCAAAGCAGGTAATCAGGGGCGGGTGCAGTCATGCAACAATGATGTGACTAATTTAACTGAATATCGAGATGTGGGGCGGATGCGTGCCGTATTTCGGGGATAAATAGCAGGAGCAGGCTAATGGCGGATTGTGAAACGGTAGAGGTGTGTGTTAAGGGGCGGGTGCAGGGCGTCGGGTTTCGAGCCAGTGCCTTGCGCCATGCTCATTTGTATGGCGTCAAAGGCTGGGTCAGCAATGCCGGTGATGGTTCGGTTGAGCTGCTGTTGCAAGGCAGTGCCGATGCCATAGACAGCATGGTGAGTTGGCTGTATATCGGCCCGGAACAGGCGGTGGTTGAACACGTGGATATACAGCGCTCTTATACCGACAAGCGGTACGATTTTTTTGAGATTCGCTAACAAGCGCGAGCGGCGGTGTCAGCGCTGAGTGGGCCTGCCCCCAAAAAGAAATAATTATAGTTATTTGCGGGCAAACCCTAGGAAAACATTTGTTTTTTTTGACGTTCTCCAGATTAACATGCGTTTTATTGTGTTGAGGTCTGAGTAGGACGACAAATGGAGCCCTTGTTGCGTTTGCAGCGTATCTTGCCTGGCCTGACGCCCGAGTTGCGTCGCGCTGCTCAATGGGTGGAGCGCCACCCGGTTGAAGTCAGCCTGTGGTCCATGCGCAAACAGGCGCAGGAGTTGTCCGTTGCTCCGGCAACCATGCTGCGTCTGGCCAAGGCGGCGGGCTATGAAAGCTATGACTGCTTTCGTGAGCCGTTTCAGCAGGCCTTGCATCGCAATGGCGGCACGATGGCAGCGCGGGCCCAGAATTTGCAAGGCAACCGGGCTTCAGAGCAACAAACACGGGACCTGGGGGAGCAACAGGAGATGGCCCTGGAGTCTGTCCTGCGGCTCAATCCGGTCAGCGCTCTGGACGCTTGTGCCCAGGCGATTCTGGGTGCTTCCAAAGTGGGTTTCATGGGTTTGGGAGTGAGCTTTGCCTGTGCGTTCCAGATGCATTATGCGTATCAATTGATGCGCGGTAATGGCGTCTTGCTGAACCGGGCGGTGGACTTGTTTCTGGAACTGGAAGCGGGTCTGGACAGCGGGGGGGTGCTGCTTGTAATCAGCCAGGCCCCGTATGTGAAAACCGTGGTCAATAGTGTGCAGCAGGCGGTGCAGCGTGGTATTACCGTGGTCGCCATAACGGACAGTGTGCTCTCTCCGGTGGCGCAGGGAGCCGAGCATGTCTTGTTGTTTGACGCGCAGACCAGCGAGCAACCAGCGGCCAGTTTTTTTCATTCTCTAGTGGGCACCGTCACGGTTGCCGAGCATTTGTTGGCACGAATTGCCACCTTGGGCGGCAAGACGGTGGTGCAGCGCCTGGCGCAGCTGGAGTCTTCATTTCGAAGTCAGGGAGTTTATTGGCAACAGGACGAGGCGGTTGGCTCCGCTCCGTCTACGTAAAGAAACCGGTCGTACCGGCTATACAAACAGGGGAGACCCCCATGGGAGACACAAAGATGGAACACATTAGCAAAAAAACAGGCAAGAAAACGGTATGGGCGCTTAGTGCAACAGCAGCCATGTGCGCCATGTTGCTCAGCCCCTTGCCTGCCAGCGCCCAGCAGAAGTTTGTCAGTATCGGGACGGGTGGTGTGACCGGGGTGTATTACGCGGCGGGCGGCGCGATTTGCCGTCTGGTCAATAAGGATCGGGGTACTGACGGTGTGCGTTGCTCGGTGGAATCCACGGGCGGTTCGGTCTTTAACGTCAACACCATCAAGGCGGGCGAGCTGGACCTGGGCGTGGTGCAGTCTGATGTGGGCTACAACGCGTACAACGGTGAAGGTCAGTTCAAGGATGGCGGGGCTTACAAGAAGCTGCGCTCGGTATTCTCCATTCATCCGGAGCCCTTTACGGTGCTGTCGCGCAAAGAGGCCAATGTCAGCAAGTTTGACGACTTCAAGGGCAAGCGTTTTAACGTAGGCAATCCGGGTTCGGGCACGCGAGCCTCCATGGATCAGCTGCTGCAGGCCATGGGGTTGGATAACAGCTTTTTCTCGCTGGCCTCGGAGCTGCGCCCGGACGAGCACGGCCCGGCACTGTGTGACGGCAAGATTGACGGCTTTATCTATGGCGTAGGCCATCCCTCGGCCAACATTCAGGATCCCACCACCTCTTGCGGCGCCAAGCTGGTGCCTCTGACCGGTCCTGCGGTGGACAAGCTGGTCGAGACTTATCCCTACTACGCCAAGGTTGCGATTCCCGGCGGCCTGTACCCCAACAATCCTGACGACGTTCAGACCTATGGCGTTCTGGCGACCTTTGTGACGTCCGAGGATGTGCCTGAAGAGTCCGTCTACAACGTCGTCAAGGCAGTGTTCGACAACTTTGATGACTTCAAGCGTCTGCATCCTGCATTGGCGAATCTGAAGAAAGAGGACATGGTCAAAAATGGCCTGTCTGCTCCTTTGCACAAAGGGGCTGAAAAGTACTTCAAGGAAAAAGGGCTGCTGTAAGACAGTCTGATTGACACCAGGCTGGCTGTGCCAGCCTGGCCGCAAGTGCCATGGTCATAGCTGTGGCCTTGCCTCTGGTCTGGAGGACCTGGGCGAATCAGCCCAGGTAGATCGGGTGCTTTGCCGGCGGTGTCGGCGGTGCCGGTGCTCTATGCCAGGTTTTCCTGGAGACGAATGTAAATGACACAACAAGAACATAAAAAAGCGGGGCCGGACATGGCCCTGACACAGGATGAAACGGCTGAACTGGAAAAACTGGTTGCCGATGTCGATCGTGGTGGCCGTTCTGTGGCAGGTGCCGCAGGGATGGTTTTGTTTTTGGCTGCAATAGGCTGGTCCTTGTTTCAGCTTTGGTATGCCTCTCCGCTGCCGTTTGCCCTGAATCTGGGCATTTTCAATGATACTGAAGCGCGTGCCCTGCATTTGGGCATCGCCATGTTCCTGGCTTATCTGGCTTTCCCTGCCCGCAAGCAGTCCGCGCGGGACAGAATTCCGATTCATGACTGGCTGTTGGCCCTGGTTGCGGCCTTTTGCGGCTCGTATTTGTTCTTTTTCTATAAAGAACTGGCGACGCGCCCCGGTATTCCCACCACGATGGATGTGGTGGTGGCCAGTATGGGCCTGGTGTTGCTGCTGGAGGCGACGCGGCGCTCTTTGGGCGCGCCCATGGCGGTGCTGGCGATTGTGTTTATTGCCTATATTTTTCTTGGGCCCTGGCTGCCCGATGCCTTGTCTCACCGGGGCGCCTCCTTGCAGCGCCTGGTCTCGCATATGTGGCTGACCACGGAGGGCGTGTACGGGGTTGCGCTGGGCGTTTCGGTCTCGTACATCTTTATTTTTGTACTGCTTGGCTCCTTGCTGGATCGCTGTGGGGCGGGCAATTACATGATGCAGGTCTCGTTTGCCTTGCTGGGACATTTGCGGGGTGGGCCAGCCAAAGTGGCCGTGGTCTCCTCGGCTGTGAACGGGATTGTGTCGGCTTCTTCCGTTGCCAATGTGGTGACAGGCGGTATTTTCACCATTCCCTTGATGAAAAAAGCGGGCTACGGCGGTATACGGGCCGGGGCGATTGAAACAGCCTCGTCCGTCAATGGTCAGATCATGCCGCCTGTCATGGGGGCGGCTGCCTTTTTGATGATTGAATACGTCGGCATCCCTTACACCGACATCATTCGTCATGCCCTGCTGCCTGCGGTCATTTCATACATCGCACTGTTTTATATCGTGCACCTGGAAGCGCTGAAGCTGGGTATTCAACCCATGATGGCCTCGGGCAAGCCCAAGACCTTTACCCAGAAACTGGCAGGGTGGGGTATGGGCACGGCCGGCACCTTGATCGTGATGGGGCTGGTCTACTGGATAGGCGTCGGCGTGCAGGCCGTAGCCGGTGAGGCGGCGATCTGGATTTTGCTGCTTTTGCTGCTGGTGCTGTATGTGTTCCTGCTGAAAGTGGCCGCGGACCACGAGGATCTGCCCACCGACATTAATGTGAACACGCCGGTGCGCCCCGAGCCGTGGCCTACCGTCCGTGCCGGTTTGTATTTCCTGATTCCAATCGGCATTTTGGTGTGGTGCCTGACCGTCGAGGTCATGTCCGCCGGTCTGTCGGCTTTCTGGGCGGTAGTGGCCATGTTGTTTCAGATGGCCACGCAGCGCCCCATCATCGCCTGGTTTCGCAAGCAGGCAACGGCTCAGCCGCTGCGCCAGGGTGTCAGCGAGGTATGGACAGGACTGCAGGAAGGTGCCCGCAATATGGTGGGCATCGGGATTGCCTGCGGGACCGCTGGCCTGATTGTGGGAGCCATTACCCTGACCGGTCTGGGCCTGCGCATGACAGCCTTTGTGGAGCTGGTCTCCATGGGCAATGTGCTGGTGATGCTGTTCTTTACCGCTGCTGTGTGTCTGGTTTTGGGTTTGGGCATGCCCACCACCGCCAACTACATTCTGATGGCGACGCTGATGGCTCCCGTCGTGGTGGAGCTGGGGGCGCAAAGCGGAATGGTGATCCCGCTGATTGCCGTCCATATGTTCGTGTTCTATTACGGGATCATGGCGGATATTACGCCGCCGGTGGGGCTGGCGACTTTTGCGGCCGCTGCCATTTCAGGAGAGGACCCGATCAAGACCGGGGTGCAGGGCGTCACTTACGCGATGCGTACGGCGGTGTTGCCCTTCATGTTCATCTTCAACCCCATGCTCTTGTTGATCGGCATACACAGTGCCTGGGAGTTGGTCCTGGTCGTGGTGGGCGCAACCGTAGCCTCTTTGGCATTTGCGGCGGCAACAATGGGCTGGTTGCGTATCAAAACCAGCTGGCTGGAGACGATCCTGCTGTTGCTGGTCACGTTCATGCTGTTCCGTCCGGACTGGTTCATGGACCATGTCAGCGAGAAGTACCAAAGTCGTCCTGCCTCCGAGTTGATGCAGGTGGTGCAGAGCACCCCCGACGGGGGTAATCTGGTGGTGCAACTGGCCGGGATGAACCTGGAAGGCAAGGATTTGCAGAAAACAGTTGCCGTGTCCCTGCCTGCCTTGCCGGAAGGGGATCAGGCTACGGGTCTGGCCGCGGCCAGCAAGCGCCTGTCCTTGGCAGGTCTGACGGTCATGGCTTTTGGGGATACGGCGCAAGTGGCGTCGGTTGCCTTTGGCAGCTCGGCGCGCAGGGCCGGATGGGAGCAGGGCTGGGATATCCAGCAGGTTAAGGTGCCGCACCCCGATCGTCCTTCCGAGTTCTGGGTGTTTGTTCCTGCCTTCCTGATCTTGATCTGGTTGTGGACAAGGCAGGGTGTGCGCATGCGGCGTGCATTGCCGCCGCACGGTGCGGCCCAAACCTGATGCAATGGTGGCAAGAGCCAGCCGCCCCTGTGGTGGCTGGTAGTACACTGATGGCCCTGGATTTCAGGCCCGCTGCGCCAGCGGGCCGTTTTCTGTTTGGCTTTTGTCATGACACCGATCAGTAACGCTCCACCCGTACCCTCGCGTAATGGGGTCAGTCCCAGCAAAGTATGGTGCCCGCGCGGCCCCTGGACATCGCTGGACGCTTTCCTCCTGGAGCGCTTTCCACATATGGACCCGGACGTATTGCGAGAGCGCCTGGCGCGGGGCGATATTCTGGATCAGAACGGCGTGCCGCAGCAGCCAGGCTCCAGCTATCAGCCCGATCGTTGGCTGTGGTATTTCCGCATGGTGGAGAACGAAGCGGTCGTGCCTTTCGAGATGCCTGTTCTGTACGCGGATGATCGTCTGATTGCGGTGGACAAGCCGCATTTTCTGGCGACAACGCCGGGCGGGCGCTACTTGTATGAAACTGCGCTGACTCGTCTGCGCCGGGACTTTGCAGAGGATGGCATCAGCCCCATCCATAGGCTGGACAGGGAAACGGCGGGTATCTTGCTGTTCTGCCGTGACCCAGCGGCTCGCGGGGCCTACCAGTCATTGTTTCAGCAGGGCGGGATCGAGAAGGAATATGAAGCCGTCGCACCGTTTCAGGACAAATTGGCAAATGGGCTGGTGTACAGCAGCTGCATGAAGGAAGTGCCGGGCCGTTTCGTGATGGAAGAGGTCGCGGGCGAGCCAAACAGCAGTACTGAAATTCTGTGTGAGCGCCAGTGGCACAATGGGCAAGGGCAGCATTTGGCGCTGTATCGCTTGCGCCCTCATAGTGGCCGCAAACACCAGCTGCGGGTGCATCTGAGCAGCCTGGGGGCATCTATCATCAATGATGTGTTTTATCCCGAGCTGCTGCCGGAGCGCGAAGCGGACGACTTCAGCCAGCCCTTGCAGTTACTGGCACGGCATATTGCTTTTGTAGACCCTTTAACGGGTCAGCCACGGCGTTTCAGCAGTCAGCGTCAGCTGGAGCTGGCTTAGTGGATGATGTGTTTGCAAAGAGTGGCCACCAATTGCAAATTGGAACCATAGACGTCCCTGCACAAGCGAATTCTGCAGTGCAGGTGGAGAAGCTAAGCCTAGCGCATCAAGAGCCAACGCTGACGAGCGGCAAGTGATAACTTCAATCCTGGTTCTTGGTTTGGCTTAGTAATCGCGGAAAATACCCTCGATTTCCTCGTGTTCCAGCTTGCTGGCCAGACACAGCATCAACAAGATTCGGGCTTTTTGCGCGGGCAGATAATGCGCGGCGATGGTGTGATGGTCTTCATCGTAGGCGCTGTCGGTCACTGGCCCTGCGTGGATACGAGAGGCCCGCACGCAGACCACTCCCAGTCGGTGCGCCCGGCTGACGCCTTCCAGCGCCCCGGGGGTCAGGCTGCCGTTGCCGGTTGCCGCCACCACAATGCCTTGCACACCGCTTTGTGCTGCGTGGCGATACAGTTCCGCCAGCGTATCGGGGTGATCGTAAAAGATCTGAACTTTAGGCAAGCTGTGCAGGGAGCGCACATCGAACAGGCTGCTGTGTGTGTGGGGCAGCAGGCTGCGCATCATGAAACGCGGCTGGCCGCCTGCAACCAGACCCAGAGGGCCGGCATCGGGTGAGCCGAAGGCGCTGGTCAGGGTGGTGTGTTGCTTGCTCAGGAAACGGGCGCTGTGGATCTGGTCGTTGAGCAGCACCAGCACGCCCTGATCCTGTGCCAGCGAAGAGCAGGCTACTTGCACGGCTTGATACAGATTCAGCGGACCGTCTGCGCTCAGGGCCGAGGCCGGGCGCATGGCAGCCACCATGACCACGGGCTTGTCGGTTTTCAGAGTCAGATGCAGGAAAAAAGCGCTTTCTTCCAGCGTATCGGTGCCGTGTGTCACTACTGCGCCGTTGATGTCCGGCCGTGCCAGCAGTTCATTGAGCTTGTGGGACAGCTCCAGCAACATCAGCGAGCCCATGGCCCGGCTGTCCACATTGAACACCTGATGGCATTCCAGATCGGCTAGTTCATTAATGCCGGGCACGGCCTGCAGCAGCGTGTGCACGCCTTGGGTGATGTCGTAATCGGTCAGGCCAGTATTGGACTGGGTGGTGGCGGCAATCGTGCCGCCGGTGCCCACCAGAGCCAGTTTGGGGCGTATTGGCATGTGAGAGTGCTCCGCGTCCAGTTGTTGCGTCAGGGGGTGCGGAGAGTCTGGGATAAGGCCGGTTTAGCGGCGAACTTTCAACCAGCGCTCGATCAGGTGCACCACCGACAGCAGGGTAAAGTTGATCAGCAGGTACAACAGACCTGCAATAACAAAGGTCTCGATGATGGCGTAGTTCTGGTTCATCAAGCGTTTGGCATGGCCGGTCAGATCCATGACGGCAATGGTCGAGGCCAGGCTGGTGCCTTTGATAGCCAGCACAATTTCATTACTGTACGCGGGCAAGGCCTGACGAATCGCCAAAGGAAACGCCACGCGACGAAAGCGCATCCAGGCGGACATGCCGATGGATTTGGCCGCTTCGATCTGGCCAACTGGCACAGCCTGAAAACCGCCCCGGAAAACTTCACTGACGTAGGCACCACTATTGAGGCCAATGGCCAGAATCGCACAGCGCATGCCATCGCTAAATAGCCACCACAGAGCGGGTGACTCTTTGACAAAGCTCAGGGTGCCGACGCCGTAGTACAGCAGGAACAACTGCACCAGCAGCGGGGTACCGCGAAATACGGTGCTGTAGCTAAAGGCGAAGCTGCGCAAAATGCGACTATGAGACTGGCGCATCAGGGCCAGTGACAGGCCGATGAACAGCGACAGCACAATGCCCCACAGGCCGATATACACGCTCATGCCAAACCCTTTGAACAGGGTTTCGACGGTCGTATTGAATAATTCCAGATCAATCATGCCTGGGCTCTCATGCCTTTGCCGGTGTAACGTTCGGCCAGCAAAAACAGGGCCTGACTACAGGCACCAATCAGAAAATAAAGCACGCCCGCAATCAGGTACATGGCCATGGGTTCGCGCGTGTTGGCGGCACCCAGGGTAGCCGCACGCATGATCTCGACCAGACCCACCAGGGAGATCAGAGCCGTGTCTTTCAATGCGGTTTGCCAGACGTTATTGGCGCCGGGCAGGGCGTACCAGAACATTTGCGGCAGGATAATGCGGCGCAGGCGCTGCCAGGGGGACATGCCAATGGCCTTGGCGGCCTCGATCTGGCCTTCGGGAATGGCTTGCAAGGCACCGCGAAACACTTCCACGCTGTAAGAGCCTGCAATCAGGCCAATGGCCAGAATGCCAACCAGCGCGGGGAACCAGCGCGTCATCACATCTTCCATGCGCATGAAATCGGCCAGGTCGGAGACGACCTGGACCGAGCCAAAGAACAGCAGGTAGATGATGAGCAGCTCGGGGATACTGCGAACAACCGTGGTGTACAGGCTAACGGGGCCACGCAGCCAGCGTGGCCCGTTGGTCTTGATGCTGGCTCCTGTAATCCCAATGACTACGCCAAGGGCCATGCCCAAAACGGAGATCAGCAAGGTCATTGCTGCTCCGCGAAGGAACATCCAGCCCCAGCCTTCGCGCAGCACATTAAAAATGGTCTCTAGCATCAAGTGGTACTTCTCGACTTATTTCTTGCAGATCTCGTAGTTGGCGATGTCGATGTCAAACCACTTTTCGCTGGCGGTCTTGACGGTGCCATCGTCGATCAGCTTGCACAGGGCAGCGTCAACCTTGGCTTTCAGTTCTGCATTGTCTTTGTGAATACCGACGGCAATGCCATAACCCAGAGTTTCAGGGTCGGAAGAGCCTTTGATGACCAGCTTGGACAGGGCAAAGTTGTCCTCGCCGACTTTATGCAGGAACTTGGACTGGGAGGTCAGATCGGCAAAGGTGCCGTTCAGACGACCGGCGTCCAGATCGATTTGCATCTGGTCCAGAGTTTCGTAGTTCTTGATGGTGGTCTTGGGGGCTTTCTTGGCCAGGAAAGCGCCGTGGGTGGTGCCGCCTTGAACGCCAATGGTTTTGCCGGCCAGACCATCAAAAATAGCTTGTTCGTTGTCCGCGCCAACCAGATCGCTGTTCTTGGGCAGAACGAAAATGGCGTCCTCAACAGCGTAAGGAATACTGAAGTTCACGCGCTTGGCACGCTCGGGGGTGTAGGACATGCCCGAGATGATCAGGTCAAAGCGCTTGGCATCCAGCGAAGGGATCAGGCTGTCAAAGGCTTGCACGATGAATTTGCAGTCGCTGTTCAGCTCTTTGCACAGGGCAGCGCCCACGTCGGCGTCAAAGCCGGTGACCTTACCGGCTGCGTCCACCATGCTCCATGGTGGGTAACCGCCTTCGGTACCGATTTTCAGGGTGTCTGCCATTGCAGCCTGGGAGCCCAACAGGGCCAGGCTGGCACAGATCAGGGTCTTGCTGAGGAAACTCATGGTCTGGCTCTCCTTTGTGGAAAGGCTGGTGAGGGCCGTATTGGCCCTGCTGGTTTTCCAGCCTGTGTCGTATTCACGAAGCGATGATCTTACTGCATTGGTTGTAGAAACTGCTGTAGACGCTCGGATTGTGGCCTATCGAACAGGTCTTTGGGGTGGCCACGTTCTTCAATCAGGCCGTTGTGCATGAAAATGGTCTCGGAAGACACATCACGCGCAAAATTCATTTCGTGGGTGACCAGAATCATGGTGCGGCCTTCCTGGGCCAGCTGGCGAATCACACGCAGCACTTCGCCCACCATTTCCGGGTCCAGCGCCGAAGTCGGTTCGTCAAACAGCAGGACATCCGGGTCCATGGCCAGGGCACGGGCAATGGCCACACGCTGCTGCTGGCCGCCGGACAGCTCGGCCGGGTAAGCATCGCATTTATTGCTCAGGCCTACCTTGCCCAGCAGTTCGCGGGCGTATTCAGCCGCTTCACGGGCCGGGCGGCCTTTGACGTGGATGGGGCCTTCGGTGACGTTTTGCAGTACCGTGCGGTGCGACCACAGATTGAAGTTCTGAAACACCATCCCCAAGCGGGCGCGGACTTGTTCCAGCAGGCGCGGGTTGTCCGTCAGGCAAATGCCCTTGCGATTGCGATGGCTGCGCAAAATGTCATTGCCGATCTGGATTTCGCCCTGATCGGGGACGACCAGGTGGTTAATGCAGCGCAGCAGGGTACTTTTGCCCGAGCCGGAGGCTCCAATAATGGAGAGCACATCGCCCTTGTGAGCTTGCAGGGAAATGCCCTTGAGCACCTCGTTGGTGCCAAAGCGTTTGTGGATGTCGCGTACCTGGACCGCCGCGTTCAGGTCATTGGAATTCACAGCAACGTCCTTGCGGTCAAAGAGAAAGGGGGTAAGGGTTTCATACGGGTGTCATATCCTGGATGCCCGATTCTACCGCTTTCCCCCTGTTTTTTTTGCACAAGCGCTGTATTTTGCTCATAAAAAGCGGCATAAACCGAGTACGCCGCCTTACGAGCTTAGGGATACAGGCCGCGTACCTGACGAGATTCCAGAATGCGGGCGCAACCCACGATAAAGGCAGCGGTACGCAAGGTGACGTTGTGCTCTTTGGCAACTGCCGCCACCGTGGTGTAGGCCGAGCGCATCATCATTTCCAGACGGTTGTTGATCTCGTCCTCGGTCCAGAAGAAGCTGGAGAAGTCCTGGACCCATTCGAAGTAGGACACGGTCACGCCACCGGCGTTGGCTACCACGTCCGGAACAATGATCACGCCCTTGTCGTTCAGGATGTCGTCGGCTTCCGGGGTGGTGGGGCCGTTGGCGCCTTCGATCACAATACGGGCGCGGATGCGGTCGGCATTGTTCTTGTTGATCTGGCCTTCCAGCGCGGCCGGGATCAGCAGATCGGTTTCGATATGCCAGAAGTCTTCGTTGGAAATGGCCTCGGCATTGGGCGCTCCGGCCAGACCTTTGTGCTGTTCCATGTGGTTCAGCAAGGCCAGTACGTCCAGACCGTTGGGGTTGTATACCGTGCCGGTGTGATCCTGTACGGCCAGCACCTTGGCACCGGCTTCCTGGAACAGGCGGGCAGCGGTGCCACCCACGTTACCGAAGCCTTGCACAATGACGCGGGCGCCATTCAGGTCGATACCGGCGTCGCGGGCCGCTTCACAACCCACGGTATACACGCCGCGGCCAGTGGCTTCCACACGGCCCAGGCTACCGCCCAGGGAGACAGGCTTGCCGGTGACCACGCCGGTGCTGGTGCCACCGACATTCATGGAGTAGGTGTCCATCATCCAGGCCATGGTCTGGGCGTTGGTGTTCACGTCCGGGGCTGGAATGTCCTTGTTGGGGCCAATAATCACACCGATTTCGCTGGTGTAGCGGCGGGTGATGCGCTCCAGTTCGGCCTGGGAGTGGTTGCGCGGGTCAATACGAATACCGCCCTTGGCACCGCCAAATGGCAGGTTCACGGCAGCCGATTTGATCGACATCCAGGCAGCCAGAGCCATCACTTCGGACAGGGTGACATCCTGGTGGTAGCGCACGCCGCCCTTGCCTGGGCCACGGGAAGTATTGTGCTGAACGCGGTAGCCCTCGAAGTGGGCCACGGTGCCGTTATCCAGTTCAATGGGTACGTCGACAATCAGCGTGCGCTTGGGGCGCTTGAGTGTTTCAACCCATCGGGACAGTTTGCCCAGATACGGAGTGACTCGCTCCACTTGTTCGAGATAAATACCCCACGGGCCGACGTCGTCGGCGTTCAGGTATGACGGCAAAGCATGGGTGGGACGATCTGTCATGAGCTCCTCGATAAGGTTGGGGAAACGGGATACGAGTACACAGTGAAGACGTGTGATTGCGCACAGACGCAGAACCTGGCAAACACGCTGTGGATGGGCTTAGCGGTGGCCGTGTGCAACAGTTATGCTATCGGAAATGGCCGCTGTTGTGTTTGCAGCGTTTGCGATGGTTTTATCTGGGTGCGTGTGCATTGATGGCTTCTTCTGACTCTTCCCTTTCTGGTCGCTTGGCGCAATTGCGCCAACGTATCGAACAGGCTTGCTTGCAGGCCGGCCGCCCTGCTGATGCGGTGGCTCTTTTACCGGTAAGCAAAACCTTTCCTGTGCCCGTGCTGGCTCAAGCCCTGGATTTGGGCCTGTCGCGAATGGGCGAGAACAAGGTTCAGGAGATTCGAGACAAGCAGGCAGAGCTGGCCGATCGCGCGGTGCAGTGGGTGATGATAGGCCATCTGCAGAGCAATAAGGCTAAAGATATTGCACGCTTAGCCAGCGAAGTACAGTCTTTGGACCGTTTGTCCCTGGCTCAGGCCCTGGATCGACACCTGCAAAACGAGCAGCGTAGCCTGGACGTGCTGATCCAGGTCAAGACCTCGCCCGAGCCCAGCAAATTTGGTTTGGTCCCTGAAGAACTGCCCGCCTTCATGCAGTCCCTGCGTTCGCTCGATACCTTGAAGGTCCGTGGCCTGATGACCATGGCCGTCAATAGCGATGACCCCCAGGCAGTCCGCGCCTGCTTTGCCAGCCTGCGCCAGTGGCGCGATCGTCTGGTGGAGTTGGGCCATGAACAGGTGCAAGGCCTGTCCATGGGCATGAGCGGCGACTTCGAGCTGGCGATTCAGGAAGGCTCCACTGAAGTGCGAGTGGGTTCGGCCCTGTTTGGCGCACGCGATTACAGCTAATCGATATCCGCATCGTTACTAATGCCCTGTGCAGGGCTGTCCGCGCATAATGTCTCTGCGCATCCCGGACGGGATGCTTAAAACTTAAAAAAATAGCGCCAAAAGCGCTGTCTACACGCATGGAGGAGACATCATGCATTGGAAGAACTTTGGAGCCGGTGTGCTGTTGCTAAGCGCCAGCCTGACAGGAACGGCCTTGGCAGCAGACTGGCCCCAGTCTGCCGTCACCTGGGTAGTCCCTTATCCCGCAGGTGGCGGTTCAGATGTGATTGCCCGGCTGGTCGCCAAGCAGCTGGAAAGCAGCCTGGGCCAGACCCTGATTGTGGAAAACAAACCGGGGGCCGCCACCATTATTGGCGCAACCTACGTCAGCAATGCCAAGCCCGATGGCTATACCGTAGGCACGGCTGATTCAGGCACGCTGGCCTTTAACTCCTCTTTGTACAGCAAGCTGCAATACGACCCGGCTGCCTTCACCTATGTGGGCGGTCTGGCCCGCTTCCCCCTGATGCTGGCAGTGCCACAGGAGTCGCCCTATAAAACCGTGGCCGATCTGCTGGAAGCAGCGCGTAAACAACCTGAAAAGCTGACGTCCTCGTCCGCTGGCAGTGGCTCTCCACACCATTTGGCTCTGGAGATGTTCAAGCAGCGCACGGATACCAAGATCGTGCACGTTCCTTACAAGGGAGCTGCACCCGCCATTCAGGATTTGCTGGGCGGCCAGGTGGATATGTCCTTTGTGGATTCCGCCGCAGCGCTATCCAACATCAAGGCCGGCAAACTGCGAGTGCTGGCGGTTGCCACGCCTGAGCGCAGTAGTCTGTTGCCTGATGTGCCAACCATGGCCGAAGCGGGTATTGCCGACTTCTATGCCTATGCCTGGCAAGGTTTGGTGGGCCCACCAAAGATGGACGAAGGCGCCCGTCAACGCTTGAGCCAGGACTTGATGCAGGCCCTGAAAACGCCCGAGCTGGACCAGCGTATTCGCGAGATGGGGGTGGAACCCATGCCCATGACGCCCGATGAATTCCAGGCTTACGCCCAGCGTGAACGCGCTGAATGGGCCACGGTTATCGAGCGTGCGGGCATCCGTATGGATTGACCTTGATGCGGCCCACAGTGGCCGCATAATCAGGCGGCATATTCATCGCCGTAACGTTTCAGGCCGTCCAGGTCCAGCACCTGGACGCCACCATACTTGATCAACAACAGCCCTTCGTTTTCCAGTTGGCGCAGGGCCTGGTTGGCTCGTTGGCGCGACACACGCGCCAGGTAGCCGATCTCTTCCTGGGTAATGTCCAGGCGCAGACCTTTTCCGGGGTAGAGCAGCGGGTTGAACAGCTCTGCCAGACAGCGTGCCACGCGGGCATCGGGGGTAGACAGGCTGTTGTATTCCGCCTTGCCGATAAATTGCGCCACACGTTCATTGAGCTGATGCAGGAGGTAGCGGTTGAAAGCAATGCTCTGGTCCAGCAAATCGTTAAAACTGTGTACGGGCAAGCGGGCCACCTGGCTGTCGCGCAAGGCGACCACATCGTATTTGCGCTCTTCGTTTTTCAGCAAGGAGCCTTCGCCTATCCAGCCACCGGCAGGTACCCCGGTCATGGAAGCGATCTTGCCTTCGGAATTTCCTACCGACACTTTGAGCAAACCCGAGAGCACGCCAATCCACGCGGTGGCGCGTTCTCCCTTGCGTTCGACGATGGCCCCGGCCTCGTATGCGGTGATCAGTGTGTCGCGGCGGACACGCTCTTGCAGCTCGGGTGTCAACAAGCGAAACCAGGCGGCTCGCTCCGATAAAGCATCTACAACATGCATGAGGATTAACCCTCGATAAAGGTCGAATGTCATGTCCGTGACAATCTTCGGGACGGGCAGCCGATAACTTGATTATTAACAGGCTGCAAATAGCTTGAGGGCATAACATCTGCCTTCTGCCGCAATCATAAGCAGCCTCCTGGACCATAACAAGCCGGGAAAATTCGGAGGAGACATGGTTGTGCGGATGGATAAAGAGCAGGTAGCGGGTTTACCCGGCACCTTCCCAGCCTGGATAGAACACCATGCCCAGGTGCGCGGCAACAAAGTTGCCATGCGCGAAAAAGACCTGGGAATCTGGCAGACCTGGACGTGGCAGGAGCTGGCCGAACAGGCCGAGCAACTGGCTGCGGGCCTGGCCGGGCTGGGTGTCAAAGACGGTCAGCACGTCGCGGTGATCGGTGAAAACCGCCCGCGCCTGTACCTGGCCATGATGGCGGCGCAAATGCTGGGCGCTGTGCCCGTGCCTTTGTATCAGGATGCGGTAGCCCAGGAAATGCTGCACGTATTGCTGGATGCCAGCATACGCGTGGCCGTGGTCGAGGACCAGGAGCAGGTCGACAAGCTGCTGGAAGTCTGGGATCAGTGCCCCGATCTGGATGCGCTGATCTATGACGACCCACGCGGTCTGCGCAATTATCAGCAAGAGCAGCTGCAATACATCGAGCAGGTCATGGAGCAGGGCCGCCTGCAATTGGCGCGGGATCCGGACTGTGTGCGACACATCTGGAAGGCTATTACGCCTGACCATGCTGCTGCCATGTTCTACACCTCCGGCACCACCGGCAAGCCCAAGGGGGTGGTGCTGACTCACGGCGCTCTGGTGGATCGTGGCCTGGCCATTCAGGAACTGGAGTCGCTGACCGATGCCGAGGAAGTGCTGGCTTATCTGCCTCCCGCCTGGATCGGGCAGAACATGTTTTCCTACACGCAGTTCCTGGTCACGGGCTTTACGGTGAATCACCCTGAGTCACCTGAAACCGTGTCCATCGACCTGCATGATATTGGCCCGACCTATTACTTTGCGCCTCCCCGCGTGCTGGAAGGCTTGCTCACGCAAGTGACTATCCGCATGGAAGATGCCGGTGCTCTGAAGCGCGCCTTGTACAAGCGTTTCATGTCTCTGGCGCATCGTGTGGGTGTGAAGATTCTGGACAAGCGTCCCGGCGTGGGGATGTGGGATCGCCTGTGCTATGGCCTGGGCAATATCCTGATCTACGGCCCCTTGCGTAATGCCTTGGGCATGAGCCGCGTGCGTGTGGCCTATACCGCTGGTGAAGCCATCGGACCCGATCTGTTCGACTTTTACCGTTCCATTGGCATCAACCTGAAGCAGCTCTATGGCGCTACCGAGACCTCGGTATTCGTCTGCGTCCAGGAAGACGGCCATGTGCGTGCCGACACCGTAGGCCCACCTGTGAAAGGCGTGGAAATTCGTGTGGCCGATAACGGTGAAATTCAGGTGCGCAGCCCCGGCCTGTTCAAGGAGTACTACCGCAACCCCGAGTCCACCGCCGAGTCCTTTACCGAGGACGGCTGGTACCACACGGGTGATGCCGGTTATCTGGACACCGATGGTCAGCTAAAGATCATCGACCGTGCCAAGGACGTGGGCAAACTGGCCGATGGCTCCTTGTTTGCACCCAAGTACATCGAGAACAAGCTCAAGTTTTTCCCCTTCATCAAGGAAGCCGTGGCTTTTGGCGATGGTCAGGAGGAAGTGTGTGCCTTTATCAATATTGATCTGGAAGCCGTGGGTAACTGGGCCGAACGTCGCAACCTGCCCTATGCCGGTTACACCGATCTGGCCGGCAAACCCGAGGTCTATGCCCTGATTCGGGATTGTGTGGCTCAGGTCAATGCTGATCTGGCTAACGACCCCAAGCTGGCCGGATCGCGCATCAGCGCCTTCCTGATTCTGCACAAAGAGCTGGACCCCGATGACGATGAACTGACCCGTACCCGCAAAGTACGTCGCGGCTTTATCGCGCAAAAGTACAAGGTTCTGGTCGACGCCCTGTTCAATGGCCTGGACAGGCAGTTTGTGGAGACAGAAGTGAAGTTTGAGGATGGGCGCAGCGGTCGCATTTCGGCAGACCTGCACATTGAGCGCATGACAGACGCAGCAGCAAGGAGCGCATGATGAGTGAGGCGCAAATGCCGGGCCGTCGCATTGGCCCAGTGGTACTGGATTTGAAGAATATTTCGCTGTCTTTTGGTGGTGTGAAAGCGCTGACCGACATCTCGTTCAACATCCGTGAGCACGAGATCCGCTCCATCATTGGCCCGAACGGCGCAGGCAAAAGCTCCATGCTGAACGTCATCAATGGCGTGTATGCACCACAACAAGGCGAGATTGTCTTGCGCGACCAGAGTTATGCCCGCATGAACTCGCGTCACACCGCCGAGCAGGGCATTGCCCGCACCTTTCAGAACCTGGCTCTGTTCAAGGGCATGAGTGTGCTGGACAACATCATGACCGGCCGCAATCTGCACATGAAAAGCGGGGTGTTTGCCCAGGCTTTCCGACTGGGCGGTGCCGAGCGTGAAGAGATTCGCAACCGTGAATATGTGGAAGGCATCATCGACTTTCTGGAAATCCAGGCCTACCGCAAAACGCCGGTAGGACGCTTGCCTTACGGCCTGCAAAAGCGGGTTGACCTGGGGCGGGCACTGGCGATGCAACCGAGCATTCTGCTACTGGATGAGCCCATGGCGGGCATGAACATCGAAGAAAAGCAGGATATGTGCCGTTTCATTCTGGATGTGAACGAAGAGTACGGCACCACGATTGTTTTGATTGAACACGATATGGGTGTGGTCATGGATATTTCGGACCGTGTGGTGGTCCTGGACTATGGCAAGAAAATTGGTGACGGAGTACCGGACGAAGTACGACAAAATCCGGACGTCATCCGCGCCTATCTTGGCGCTGGCCATTGAGGGGAACGGACATGGCATTTTTTCTTGAAACTTTGCTGGGCGGCCTGATGAGCGGGATGTTGTACGCCCTGGTCGCGCTGGGCTTTGTGCTGATCTTCAAAGCATCGGGTGTCTTTAACTTTGCACAGGGCGCCATGGTGCTGGTGGCCGCGCTGGCCATGGCCCGTCTGTCCCAGTGGATTCCGCAGTTGCTGGGCATGGAGCCGGGCATCCTGGGCAATGTGCTGGCTTTCATTGTCTCGGCCATCTTGATGTTTGTGCTGGCCGTCGTCATTGAGCGCTGGGTGCTGCGCTATCTGGTGAATCAGGAAGGCACAACCTTGCTGATGGCCACGATCGGTATCAGCTATCTGCTCGACGGTCTGGGTCAGATCGTGTTTGGCAGCTCCGTGTATTCCATTGATGTGGGCATGCCCAAAGATCCGGCTTTCATTCTGGAGTCCATGTTTGAAGGCGGCGTGCTGGTCAGCCTGGAAGACTTGAGCTCGGCCGTGGTTGCAGCCTTGCTGGTTGTGGCCCTGGCCATCTTCTTCCAATACACCAGCGTGGGCCGCGCCCTGCGTGCGGTGGCGGACGATCATCAGGCAGCGCAATCCATTGGTATTCCCTTGAACCGTATCTGGGTGGTGGTCTGGACCGTAGCCGGTTTGGTGGCTCTGGTTGCCGGCATTATCTGGGGCTCCAAATACGGGGTGCAGTTCACCTTGTCGACCGCAGCGCTGCGCGCCTTGCCGGTGGTGATTCTGGGTGGTCTGACCTCGGTGCCCGGCGCTATTGTGGGTGGCCTGATTATCGGTGTGGGCGAGAAAGTGTCCGAGGTTTACCTGGGCCCTTATGTAGGTGGCGGCATCGAGATCTGGTTTGCTTATGTGCTGGCCCTGGTGTTCTTGCTGTTCCGACCACAAGGTCTGTTCGGCGAGAAGATTATTGATCGCGTCTGAGGTGGAGTCGATATGATTTACCGCGAAAATGGTCAGTTCAAAAGCAGCTATCGGGCTGACCAGCAGATTTTTCCCATCCGCCAGGATCGCTATGTGGTGTTGGGTTTGTTGCTGGTGGCATTCCTGCTGGTGCCAGCCATGGCATCCAACTACTTCCTGCAAGCTATTCTGATCCCCTTTCTGATCCTGTCTTTGGCAGCGATTGGCCTGAACATTCTGGTGGGCTATTGCGGCCAGATTTCCATCGGTTCGGGTGCTTTCATGGCTGTGGGTGCGTATGCCGCCTGGAACTTTGGTGTCCGTATTCCGGAGCTGCCACTGGTCCTGCAGATCCTGCTGGGCGGCGTGTTCGCCACCTTGGTAGGCGTGGCTTTCGGTATTCCCAGCTTGCGTATCCGTGGCTTGTACCTGGCCGTCACAACCTTGGCCGCACAGTTCTTTGTGGATTGGGCTTTCCTGCGTATTGCTTTCTTCACGAACTACTCGCCTTCGGGCAACGTGTCGGTGCCTGCCTTGAGCGCCTTTGGCTTGCCGGTTCAAACCCCCATGCAGAAGTACCTGTTCGTGCTGATCTTCGTGGTGGTGTTTGCTCTGCTGGCCAAGAATTTGGTGCGTGGTGCGATTGGCCGCCAATGGATGGCTATTCGTGACATGGACGTGGCCGCAGAAGTGATTGGTATTCGTCCGGTCTACGCCAAGCTCACCGCCTTTGCCGTCAGCTCTTTCATCATCGGTGTGGCCGGTGCCTTGTGGGCCTTTGTGCACCTGGGTTCCTGGGAGCCGCTGGCCTTTGACCTGAACCGCTCCTTGCAGTTGCTGTTCATCGTCATCATCGGGGGTCTGGGCTCGATCGTAGGCAGCTTTTTCGGTGCCGCGTTCATGGTCTTGCTGCCCGTGTTCCTGACCAACGTGCCGCACTGGTTTGGTGTGTCCATTGGCGTGGATACAGCCTCGCATATTGAACACATGGTGTTCGGTGCCCTGATCGTATTTTTCTTGATTGTGGAGCCACACGGTTTGGCTCGACTCTGGAGTATTGGTAAGGAAAAGCTGCGCTTGTGGCCCTTCCCCCATTAACAGCAGGTAGGCAGTTCATTACAACAACAGCCCCGCCATCGGGACGGGGTACTTAGACAAATGGTACTTATCGGAGGACCAGGAGATGACAACACGACTGAAACGCGCTGTGCTCGGTTTGAGTGCTTGCGCTGCAATGCTGACCATGAGTACAGCCGCTGTAGCAGCCGAGGAACAGTACATTCCCTTGCTGACCTACCGCACCGGCTCCTTTGCCCCACTGGGTATTCCATGGGCGGACGGCAAGCTGGACTATCTGGCTTTGGTTAATGAACGTGACGGCGGTGTGAATGGCGTCAAGCTGGTATACGAAGAGTGTGAAACAGCGTACGCCACCGACCGTGGCGTGGAGTGCTACGAGCGCATGAAAGGCAAGAACGGGGGCGCTTCGGGTTTTGATACCCAGTCCACGGGCATTACCTTCGCGCTGACTGACAAGGCCTTTGTGGATGGCGTGACCATTGAAACCATGGGCTACGGCCTGTCGCACTCGGCTAACGGTGCGGTATTCGAGTGGAACTTCCCGCTGCTGGGTACCTACTGGACTGCGGCTGACGTCATGATCCAGGACATCGCCAAGCAAGTGGGCGAGGACAAGCTGAAGGACCAGCGCATTGCTCTGGTTTATCACGACTCGCCGTACGGCAAGGAGCCTATCGCCCTGTTGCAAGCACGCGCCAAGGAACAAGGCTTTAAGCTGGATCTGTACCCTGTGACCGCCCCTGGCGTGGAACAGAAATCCACCTGGCTGCAAGTGCGCAAGAACCGTCCTGACTTCGTCCTGCTGTGGAGCGCCGGGATCATGACGCCTACCGCCATCCGTGAAGCTCAGGCTGTGGGTTACCCACGCGACAAGATCTACGGCATCTGGTGGGCAGCTTCCGAGAGCGATGTGGTCGATCTGGGCCAGACCGCCAAGGGCTACAAGGGCATCACCATTCACAACAGTGCTGGGGACGGTCCGGTGCATGACGCTGTGCGCGAGATGCACGCCAAAGGCAAAGGCGCTGAAAACGGTGACAAGTACGTCGGCACGCTGGCTCACACCCGCGGCATGATGATCTCCATGATGCAGGTTGAGGCTATCCGCACCGCACAAGAGAAGTTCGGCAAAGGTCAGCACATGACTCCCGAGCAAGTGCGCTGGGGCTTCGAGAACCTGAATCTGGACGAAGCACGCCTGAAAGAGCTGGGCTTTGAAGGCATCATGCGTCCCGTCAAAACCTCGTGCAACAACCACATGGGTGATGACTGGGCCCGTATTGTGCAGTGGGACGGCAGCAAGTTCGACGTCGTGTCCGACTGGTATCAGTCCGACAAGAAGTTTGTCGATCCTTTAGTCAAGGAAATGTCGGCTAAATACGCCGCCGAGAAGAAAATTACGCCTCGCACCTGCGAAGGCTAAACCCAGGCGCCCAGGGTTCGCCCTGGGCACTGCATTGCGTGGGGAAGATTATGAGTGAGACCGTAGGCCAAGTGGATGAGACGCCCATCTTGTTGGACGTCAATGGCATCGAAGTGATTTACAACCACGTCATTCTGGTGCTCAAGGGCGTGTCCTTGCGTGTGCCAGAGGGGCGGATTGTTGCCTTGCTGGGCGCCAACGGTGCCGGTAAAACCACGACCTTGCGGGCCGTATCGAATTTGCTGCGCGCCGAGCGTGGCGATGTGACCAAAGGCCAGATCCATCTGCGTGGCGAACGTATTGACCAACTGACTCCGGCGGATCTGGTCAAGCGCGGCGTGGTGCAGGTGATGGAAGGGCGCCACTGTTTTGCGCACTTGAGCATTGAAGAGAATCTGCTGACCGGGGCTTATACCCGTACCTTGTCACGCGGCGATTTAAGCGCCGAGCTGGACAAGGTGTACCAGTATTTTCCGCGTCTGAAGCAGCGCCGTACCAGTCAGGCCGGCTATACCTCGGGCGGGGAGCAGCAAATGTGTGCCATTGGCCGTGCCTTGATGGCCGACCCGGGCATGATCTTGCTGGATGAACCCTCCATGGGCCTGGCACCACAGGTGGTGGAAGAAATTTTCGAGATCGTGCGTGACCTGAATCAGCGCGAGCGCGTCAGCTTCTTGCTGGCCGAGCAAAACACCAACGTGGCCCTGAAGTATGCCGACTACGGCTACATCCTGGAAAACGGCCGCGTCATGATGGATGGACCCTCCCAGGCCTTGGCCGAGAACGAAGACGTCAAGGAGTTCTATCTGGGTGTGTCCGGGGGCGAGCGCAAGAGCTTTCGCGACAATAAATTTTATCGACGACGCAAGCGCTGGCTGGCTTAACTCCCAAGGATTTCCAATGTATCAGCAGGGCCTGGCCTGTATTGAAAGCAGCAGGATCAGCACAGGAGCAGGCCACCGATCGGGATGCACACAAGGTGCCGCCCTGACCCCTTTTGACGTTTTTAGTTTTGGGCAGCTTCTGGCTACACGGGGTGTGGTAGCAGAGCTTGGTATCGACACCTGTCTGTCTGCGGACAGAACGTCGGCTGGGCGCGGGAGTGTTTGAATGCCAATTCATCCCACTGGAGGAGAGATGAGCGAATATTACGACGAGCGCGAAACCCTGGAACCGGACGAGCGCGAAGCCGATTTACTGTCCCGTTTGCCGCAGGTCTTGCAAGCGGCCGCGCAAGGGGCCCCTGCGATTGCCAAGCAACTGGGTTCGGTTGATCTGGCCGCCGTGCGCAGCCGCGAGGATCTGCTGGCCATTCCGGTGTTTCGTAAAAGCGAGCTGCTGAAAGCCCAGCTGGAAGCGCGCGAGCAGGCTCGCTCGGGCGGGCCATCGGCTGATTACGCGCAGTCTGTATTCGGGGGCTTTTCCTCCATTGCCTGGGGTGCGGCCCGCAAGGTGTTTGCCTCGCCCGGTCCCATGTACGAGCCAGAAAGCCGTCGCCCGGATTATTGGGGCTTTGCGCGCGCACTGTACGCAGCTGGCTTTCGCCGCGAGGAACTGATTTTCAACTGCTTCTCCTACCATTTCACTCCGGCTGGCTCCATGATGGAGACCGCCGCACATGCCCTGGATTGCACGGTGTTTCCAGGCGGCGTGGGTCAAACCGAACAGCAAGTACAGGCCATGGCCGATTTGCGCCCGCATGGTTATACCGGCACACCCAGTTTTCTGAAGATCATCATGGAAAAAGCCCAGTCCATGCAGATTGCTCTGCCAGGGCTGAGCAAGGCCTTGTTCTCCGGCGAAGCCTATCCGCCTTCCTTGCAAAAGTGGTTCAGCGAGCACGGCGTGGCAGGCTATCAGGCCTACGGCAGTGCTGATCTGGGCATGATTGCCTACGAAACCCAGGCCCGCGAAGGCTTGGTGCTCAATGAAAACCTGATTCTGGAAATTGTGCGTCCTGGTACAGGCCAGCCGGTTGCACCGGGCGAAGTGGGCGAGGTGGTCGTGACCTCCTTTAACCCCGACTATCCGCTGGTGCGGTTTGGCACAGGCGACTTGTCTGCTGTCATGCCCGGCCAGTCTCCTTGTGGTCGTACCAACCAGCGTATTCGCGGCTGGATGGGGCGTGCTGACCAGACGACCAAGGTGCGCGGCATGTTTGTGCATCCGGGGCAGGTGGAGCAGATTCGTCTGCGTCACAAGGAACTGGGCCAGGCGCGCTTGGTGGTGCGTGGTGCCAGCGGCCAGGATCAGATGGTGTTCCAAGTTGAAGTCTCCGCCAAGCCTGAGGGCTTGGAAAGCGCTTTGGCCGACTCGATTCGTGAAATTACCAAATTGCGTGCTCAGGTGGAGTTCATGGAGCCAGGAGCCTTGCCTCGGGATGGTAAAGTCATCGAGGACCAACGCAGCTACGATTAATTAGCCATGTAGATATGCACACAAGTAGCAGTCGGGCTGCGGTACTATGCTGGAAAATAGTCAATACCTATATCTTTGAGGAGAGCCCGATGCGCTTTGTGCCAGTTTCTGCTGTAGTCCTGGCCTTGATGGCCAGCATGCCTGCTGCCCAGGCCGACACCCTGGACAACGTCAAACAGCGCGGTCACGTGCTGTGTGGTGTGACCACCGGATTTGCCGGTTTTTCTGCCCCTGATGACAAGGGCACGTGGACGGGGCTGGATATCGACGTGTGTCGCTCGGTAGCCGCCGCCACCCTGGGCGACGCCAGCAAATTCAAGGCTGTGCCCTTGAACTCGCAGCAGCGCTTTACGGCTCTGCAGTCCGGTGAGATTGATCTGTTGGCTCGTAACACCACCGTGACCCAGCAGCGTGACACCGCTGTCGGTGCGATCCACGCCGGTATCAACTTCTACGACGGTCAGGGCTTTTTGGTGTCCAAGAAACTGGGCGTATCCAGCGCCAAGGAATTGAACGGTGCCACGGTTTGTATGCAGACTGGCACGTCTAACGAAAACACCATGGCTGACTGGGCGCGTGCCAACAAGGTTGAATACAAGCCTGTAGTGATCGAGCAGTTCAACGAAGTGGTTAACGCTTTCGTGGCTGGCCGCTGTGATGTGTTCTCTACCGACGCTTCCGGTCTGGCGTCGATCCGTATCTCCAAAATGGAGAACCCGGACGACTACCTGGTGTTGCCTGAAATCATTTCCAAAGAGCCGCTGGGCCCATTCGTCCGTCAGGGTGATGATGCCTGGCTGAACATTGTGAAATGGTCCATTCAGGCCAGCTTCAACGCCGAAGAGCTGGGTGTGACCGCTGCCAACGTGGACGAGAAGCTCAAGAGCAACAACCCCAATATCCAGCGTTTGCTGGGCGTGACTCCCGGTGCCGGTAAAAACCTGGGCCTGGACGAAAAATGGGCTTACAACATCATCAAGCAAGTTGGTAACTACGGTGAGTCCTTCGAGCGCAACGTGGGTAAAGGTAGCCCGTTGCAAATCGAACGTGGCCTGAACGCCTTGTGGATCGACGGTGGCCTGATCTACGGTCTGCCTATTCGTTAATTCTTTCGGGATTTGCGATATGCAAAAAGCAGCTCTCTTTGAGAGCTGCTTTTTTATTGACTGTTTGATCTGGGGGAGATGACGTTGATATGTTTTTTGCCTCGCCCGGCGATATGGGCTGCCCTGAACTCTCGGTGTAGGTATCACCGTGTATTGGAACACGGCGATAGATAGGCTGCTTAACTGCAACGCACGGTTCTCGGTTTATCCCCATATGGTTAGCCGTATGGGGCAAACAGAGAGACTTAGCTCTTGCGCCGCAATACAAGCGAAATCTTGGCAAAGGCCACTTGCAGATCCTGTGTGGCACCCTGAAAAATCACAGGGCGGCCACGCCGGGTAAAGCAGATCAGGCGCTTTGAGTTGAATAGAGGTACAAATTTGGCAAAGTGAATATCCTGCCATTGCACCTCCCGTTTCATGATCCAGTTCTGGCGTATGCCATTCTGGTCAATCGTGGTGACGCCGTGCCACATGTGCCAGGCAATCAGAATCAGGCCGGTAAACAGCAGGACCAGGCAGCCCGCCAGGACGGGGCTGATGGTGGCCCCTTGTGGGGAGCTGGCCACCAGCGCGAAACGCACGCCGATCAGGGCCAGCACAATCCAGGCGCTGGCTGCTACCCATTTGGGCCAGGAACGGCCTTGAATGGGAAGCGAGCCCAGATCCTTCAACATGGCATCAATTTCCTCTTTCGAGGGAGCTTGGCTCATCAGCACGCGGCGGCCCCTTGCTTGCGGGCGGCCAGAGCGTTACCGGCGTTGCTGGCCGATTTACGCTTCAAATGAGCCGAAATCCATTGTCCCGTGTCTACCACGGCGTTCAGATCAATGCCGGTTTCAATATCCAGGCCTTGCATCAGGAACAGAACGTCTTCAGTGGCGACGTTGCCGGTTGCCCCCTTGGCGTAGGGGCAGCCGCCCAGACCGGCTACGGAGCTGTGAAAAATATGGATGCCAGCTTGCATGGAAGCAACGATATTGGCGATGGCCTGGCCGTAGGTATCGTGGAAGTGGCCGGACACATGAGCCGGGTCAATGTGCTCGGTTACCATGCGCATGACGTCATACACCTGGCGGGCCGTGCCTACGCCGATGGTGTCGGCCACGTCGATCTCGTCACAGCCCAGTTCGATCAGGCGTTTGCCCACTTTCAGCACATTGGAGGGAGCCACAGCGCCTTCATAGGGACAGCCGAAAGAACAGCTGATGGAGCCGCGCAGACGCAAACCGGCTTCTTTGGCAGCCTGGGCAACCGGGGCAAAGCGCTCCAGCGATTCTTCGATGCTGCAATTGATATTGCGCTGGGAAAATGCCTCACTGGCGGCGGCAAAGATCACCACTTCGTCAGCCTTGGCGGCCAGGGCACCTTCAAAACCACGCATATTGGGTGTCAGAACCGAATAAATCGTACCGGGACGTCGGTCGATAGCAGCCATTACATCTGCGCCGTCCGCCATTTGCGGCACCCATTTGGGCGAGACAAAGGACGCGGCTTCCACGTTCACAAAACCGGCGTGGGACAAGCGGTTGACCAGTTCGACCTTGATGTCGGTGGGGATGAATTCTTTTTCGTTCTGCAGGCCGTCCCGAGGACCGACCTCCACAATCTTGACGCGCGATGGGTATGACATGAAGTTTCCTGAAGGGGTAGATGGCTGGGGCTGGAAGGCCCTTACGTAATCGTCATGATACCTCTTGAAGGCCAGGGCTGGCGTCCTAGGAACTGCCCTATAGTCTTTAAGGTTTCAAGCGTTGAAAGCGTCCGTCTGCCAGGGGCTCGATGCAGCCTGCCAGCTCCAGTTCAGCCAGAACGGCGGGCAGTTCGGTCGCCAGCAGGCCTGTGCGCCGCATCAGCTGTTCGGGGCTGAGGGGCGCAAAGTCAATGCGCTCCAGAATAGGGCGTAATTCCTCGGGCAAGGCTTCATAAGGATTGGGTTTTGAACCAGTTTGTGGAGCCGTATCCAGATTGAAGTCGCCTTGCACATTGCCCAGTTCGTCCAGAATATCCTGGGCGCTTTCCACCAGTTTGGCACCTTGGCGTATCAAGGCATGGCAGCCGCGAGCCAAAGGGGAGTGAATGGAGCCGGGAATGGCAAAAACTTCTCGACCTAATTCTCCGGCCAAACGAGCCGTGATCAGGGAGCCACTTTGTTTGGCCGCTTCAACCACCAGTACGCCTTTGGCCAAGGCAGCCACAATGCGATTACGGCGTGGGAAGTGATGGGGCATGGCCCGGGTGCCCAAAGGAAACTCGCTCAGCAAGAGACCGTGAGCGCTGATCTGATGAGCCAGATCGCGGTGTGCTGCCGGGTAGACCAGGTCCAGCCCCGTCCCCATCACGGCAATAGTGCCTGCGGCAGAAGGGCCGACTTTTAACGCCCCTTTGTGTGCCGCCTGGTCGATGCCGCTGGCCAGGCCGCTGATAATGCACCAACCCCTGGCTGCCAGAGTAGCTGCAAAATCTGTCGCGATTTCCTGGCCGGATTGGGTGGCATTGCGGGCGCCTACAATAGCCAGTCCTTTGCGTTGCAAGGCTCCCAGATCGCCGTTGGCATACAACAGCAAAGGTGGGTCGTGCAGGTCCAGCAAGGAGGCGGGATAGGTGGGGTCAGCCAGCGTCACGATATGGTGATTGGCTTGCTTGAGCCATGCCACCGCTTGATCAATCTGCGCCTGCAGCTCGTCCAGTGGTTCCTGGCTTAATTGCACAGCCAGTTCGGCCGGAATATGACGTGACAGGGTTTGAACCGAGCTTTGATAGATTTGCGGTGGCAGTCCACAGGCAGCCAGCAATTGCCGGGCCTGGGCGGGCGCAAGCTCTGGCTCCAGCGACAGGCGCAACCAGGCACGCAATTCTTCCGAGATTTCATCCGAGCTAAAATGATCAGGCATAAGGTAGTGTGGCACGAAACCGATCTTTGTTCTGTGTGGCCCGGACGTTTGTATCCAGTGTGACTGCCGCTTTGGGGGCTAGGGCTTCATATGCTGCCGGGGCAATCGGGTGCCGCCCTGAAACTTGTTTTATTATATCGACTTATCGCTTTTTCTTCGGACATGACAATGGCTTTGCTTCCTATCCTTAAATTTCCTGACCCACGTCTGCACACGGTTGCCAAACCCGTGCAGGAGGTCGACGACCGTATTCGCAAACTGGTCAAGGATATGGCCGAGACCATGTATGACGCGCCCGGCGTAGGGCTGGCCGCGACGCAGGTTGACGTGCACGAGCGCGTGGTGGTCATTGACGTATCGGAAAGCGGCAATGAATTGCTGGTGCTGATCAACCCTGAGATCACCTGGAAAAGCGAAGAGCTGAAGGTCTACGAAGAAGGCTGCCTGTCTGTACCTGATACCTACGACAAGGTTGAGCGCGCCGCCAATATTCGCTTCAAGGCCCAGAATGAAAAAGGCGAGTGGTACGAGAAAGAAGCCGATGGCCTGCTGGCCGTGTGTGTTCAGCATGAACTGGACCACCTGGATGGCAAGGTATTTGTGGAGTACCTGTCCGTGCTCAAGCGTGAGCGTATCCGCAGCCGTCTGCGCAAGCAGCAGCGTGAAGCACTGAAGGCAGGGCAATAGTCGCCATGCGTATTGTTTTTGCCGGTACCCCGGATTTTGCCCGTATCGCCCTGGAAGCCCTGTTAGCGCAGGGCTTTGATGTTCCTTTGGTCATGACGCAGCCAGACCGTCCAGCTGGCCGTGGCATGAAGCTCAGTCCCAGCCCGGTCAAGCAAGCCGCTGTGAACGCTAATATCCCGGTGCTGCAGCCGCACAGCTTGCGTCTGGATGGCAAGTATCCCGAGGAAGCAGCCCAGGCCCGCCAGACCTTGCTGGATTTACAGCCGGATCTGATGGTGGTGGCAGCCTACGGTCTGATTTTGCCCAAGTGGACTTTGGAGCTGCCGCGCTATGGTTGCTTCAATATTCATGCCAGCCTCCTGCCTCGTTGGCGCGGTGCGGCACCGATCCAGCGTGCGATTCAGGCGGGTGATGCGGCCACGGGCATTACCATCATGCAGATGGATGAAGGCCTGGATACCGGCGATATGCTGGTGCGCAGCGAGCTGGCGATTCGTGATGATCACAGTGCCGCAACCCTGCATGACGATTTGGCGCAGCTAGGTGCACAGGCCTTGCTGGAAGCCTTGCAGCAAGTGCGTGATGGCACCTTGCAGGCGACTCCCCAGCCAGAAGAAGGCGTGACCTACGCCGAGAAACTGTCCAAGGCTGAATCGGTGCTGGATTTAGGCCAACCGGCCAAGGAGCTGGAGCGCCGTATTCGCGCGTTTGACCCAGTGCCTGGCTCCACCCTGTCCCTGCCCGGTTTGGAGCAGCCCGTGAAGGTTTGGCGCGCTCAGGCGCTAGAGCAGAAGCATTCAGCAGAACCTGGTCAGGTTCTGAACGTCAGTGCCCAAGGCATTGACGTGGCTTGCGGTGAAGGTGTGTTGCGTTTGCTGGAGCTGCAAAAAGCCGGTTCCAAGCGTCAGCCCGTCGCCGTCTTTGTGCAGGGCTGGCAGTCTCGCTAAGCCTTGCCACCTGGACTCAGGCGCCAGACCTGTTCTGGCGCCGCCACTCCAGAGTCCCAATCACAATGCCGCTGGTACATACCACGGCAATCCCGATCCAGGTAAAGACATCCGGGAACTGACCCCAGATCAGCCATCCCAGCGCGGCTGCGGCCACAATTTGCAGATACACAAATGGGGCCAGCAAAGACGCCGAGGCGCGTTGATAGGCCTGGATTTGCAGCAGGTGGCCCAGACAACCCCACAGTCCGGTCGAAATCAGAATCAACCATTGGAAAAAGCTCAGCTCTTTTAAGGCAGGCAGGGCGGCGGGCAGTAAAAAGGGTAAGGCAATGGTCAGGCAGATGCTGCCGACTGCACCGCTCCAGATCAGGGTGGTCAGCGAATTGTCCACGGCCACGCGACGTGTTGCGATAAATTGCGTGGCGAACAGACAGGCGGTCATCAAGCCAAACAGCACCCCTATTGGGTGCAGGCCAGCGGTAGGCCGGATGATGATCAGCACGCCCAGAAAGCCGACTCCGGCAGCTACCCAGCGACTGATGCGCGGTGGCTCTTTCAGAATCCAGGGGGCAACAGACAGCACCAGCAAAGGGGCCAGAAAGTTGATGGAGGTGGCTTCGGCTTGAGGCAGATAGCTCAAGGCGTTGAAAAACGAGAAGGTGGACAGCATCATCACTGTGCCACGCAAAATTTGTGCTTTGGGGCGGGAGCTGCGCAGGATCTTGCGGCCCTTGACCGGCAAGACCAGCGCCAGCACTAATCCCAGATGGATGACGTAGCGAAACCAGCACATCACCAGCAGGGGCACGCCAAAGCCCATGATCCATTTGCCGCTGGCATCCAGACCCGACAGGGCCCAGGAAGACAGAATCAGAATGAGCACCCCCGCCAAGGGAAAGACCGTGGGTGTCAGGGTCTGGGGCAAGGAGGAGGACTGGGGTGTGCTCATGACAGGCTCCTGACGAAAAGCACAAGGACGGCCGGATGGCCGTCCTGGAAGGAACGTAAATCTTACTGGATTAGCGTTTGCGCAGGGGTAATACCCGTTCGATTGCTGAACCTACTGCCAGCAGATGTTCGTCGTGGTAGGCAGGAGCTGCCACCATCAGGCCCACAGGGGCTTCATCAGCGGCATGGCAAGGCAGCGACAGGGCGCAGCCGTCCAGGAAGTTGATCAGGGTGGGGTTGCGCAGGACCAGACCGTTGGTGGCGAAGTAGACGTCGTCCGATTCTTTTAGATCGGCAATGCGGGGCGCGACAACGGGCACGGTTGGCATCAGGACGGCGTCGTAGCGTTCCAGACGGCTTTCCACCGCACTGATCCAGGCCTGGCGGGTGTCTTGCAGTTCGATGTAGTCGGCGCAGTCGATGTCCTTGCCGCGCAGGATGCGGGAGGCCACGCGTGGGTCATATTGCTCGCCCTTGCTTTGCAGGGTGTCGCGGTGCACGGACCAGGCTTCGGCGCAGACAAAGCCGCCTTTGCGGTTGATTTGCGGCAGTTGGTCAAACTCGGGCAAGTTGATTTCCTCAACCACAGCACCTTGCTCACGCAGCAGGGCGATGGCGCGGTCAAAAGCAGCACGCACGGTTTCATCAATGCCGTCAAAGACAAAGGTCTTGGGCACGGCCAGACGCAAGGTGTCCAGGGCAGGCGTTGCCACGGGCACGTAAGGCTGGTCGGTCAGGATGGAGTCCACAATGGCGCAACACTCTACCGAGGCAGCCAGAGGGCCATTGGAGTCCAGGCTGCGCGACAAAGGCATGGTGCCTTCGCTGGGAACGCGCTCGGCGGTGGGTTTGAAACCGGTCAGGCCGTTAAAGGCCGAAGGGATACGGATGGAGCCGCCCGTGTCGGTACCAATGGAGAAAACCGACATGCCTTGAGCGACGGCCACACCGGCGCCGGAGGACGAACCCCCCGGGATGCGGGCATTGTCACGGTCCCAAACGGAACGAGGCGTACCGTAGTGGGGGTTGATGCCCAGACCGGAGAAGGCAAACTCGGTCATATTGGTGGAGCCGATCAGAATGGCACCGGCGCGCAGCAGGCGCTCCACAATGGTGGCGTTCTGTTCGGCCGGTTCGGCGTCTTTCAGTACAGCCGACCCACCCAGAGTGATGTAGCCTGCGATGTCATGCAGGTTCTTGACCGACATGGGCAGACCTTCAACCAGCGAGCGGCTCAAACCGGCAGCGCGCAAAATGTCGGAGGCTTTGGCGGCGGCCAGAGCCTGTTCAGCAAACACTTCGATGAACGTGGCAGCGCCGTCACGGCTTTCGTCCTGGATACGGTCCAGGGCTTGCTGGGTCAGTTCGACCGAGGTGGTTTCGCCACGATCAAGAGCACGTTGCAGTTCGGTAATAGTCGCTAGCATGGGTCACTCGCAAAATAAATG